>JAOZRC010000097.1 GCA_029940345.1 Desulfobacterales bacterium | reverse complement strand
TTCATCACTTCTCCTCGCATTAAGGTTTGCTTTTTCAGAAAACCTTACATTAGGAGCTGCAAAATGTCAATAAAAGTTCCCCCCCAAATCCGTTATAATCAGAAAAATGTTTTGTTTCCCTGGCGCGCGATATCACAGAGCGTAAGCGCATCAATGAACTCTCCAGGTATAAGGAACTTTTCGATAATGTCAGTGACCCGGTTTTTATTAACGATGCTGATGGCCGCTTTTTAGAAGTCAATGATGTGGCCTGCGACCGGTTCGGATACACTCGCGCGGAACTGGTTCGTAAAAGCATAAAAGACCTTGCCGGCTCGATTCAGCGAGATTTGATTGCGGACATGGGCCAACAAATTCAACACAGTGAAACCGTGCAATTTGAATTGGAAATTCAGGCCGGCAACGGTAAACGGATACCTTATGAATTTCACGCCCGCCGCATCATTTATAAAACCAGACCGGCCGTTTTAAGTGTGGCGCGTGATCTGAGCGTGCGCAAAAAAATGGAAGAAACGCTGATTAAAACAGAGCGGCTTTCGGCTGTGGGCGAAATGGCCAGCGGCGTGGCGCATAATTTCAACAATTTGCTCCAGGTGATCATGGGGGCGGGCGAAGCGGCTCTGACCAAGTTAAGCACAGGTGAAATCATGAAATGCCGCGAAGCCCTTGAAAGCCTGATTGACGCCTCCCAACGCGGCGCTGATATTGTGAGACGCATTAAAGATTTTACTTTGGCCAAGACAAATGACACTGACAAAGGCAAGGTGTTTGATCTGGGAGAACTGATTATTGACGCGGTGCAGCTCACCAAGCCGCTTTGGGCCAATCCCGCGGCAGCTCACAAATACCGCTTAAATTATATTCGGCCGTTATGGGGCTTTGTGAGAGGCAATCCTTCCGAACTCTACGAGGTCTTAGTCAATCTGATTAAAAACGCACTGGAAGCCATGCCCGCCGGCGGTGTCGTGACAATTGCCACTGAAAACCGCGACGGGCGCCTTTATCTGTCTGTCACAGATACGGGTGACGGTGTTGCCAAAGAGAATCTCCGGCGCATATTTCAGCCTTTTTTTACGACTAAGGGCAAGCGCAGCAGCGGTTTGGGCCTCTCCTCCAGTTATGGCATCATCAAGCGGCACCGGGGCGAGTTGACCGTCCTCAATCGTCGCAATCGAGGCGCCGTTTTTACGATTATGCTGCCCCTGGCCGCTTTGACCGACCAGGATAAGACCTCAAAAACGGCCGATAATGGCGATTTCCCGGATGCCAAGATAAAATTTTTAATGATTGACGATGAAATAAATATCCTGAAGATGATGAAGATGTTTTTTGAAGATACGGATGTCGTTATTTCAACTGCCCCGACGCCTGAAAAGGGGCTTCTGGCAATACGCAATGACCGCTTTGATGTGATATTGTGTGATCTGGGTATGGATAATATGAACGGTCTGGAAGTCGGTGCCAGAGCTATGGAATATGCCCGACGGAGCGGTCATCCGAAAACCCCTTTCTTGCTTTACACCGGTTTGGACCAAAAACTGGAGCCAGCCGAATTAGAAAAATGCGGCGTCGATTCTATGGTCAAGAAACCGGTTTCCTGTGCGGAACTGCTTCGTATTGTCCAAAAACTGATCCGAAAACAGTAAATATGACTGGCATCCACATACTTACAACATAGCGGTTCATCTGCTTTATGACACTTCAATAGCCTGTAAATTGCGGCTTTCAATGCCTTTTCCTATGTCATTAATCTATTGCCAGAACTTCGCAACACCAATAGCCTTTTAGCAGCACCTTCAAGTCTGGTTTTCTGCCCCGGTCTGGCTATCTGCGTTACTCATTGAATTAACGATTAATATTACTCCTGACTGTTCAGTTTTACATACTTCGGCCTCTCCACATTGGCTAATACTGGATTCCTATCCTTTATTGACATTACTTGCTCTTTAAAATAACTATAATGTTGTTAAAAGAATGTTCAAATATAAGATACGCAATTTTTTTAGTGCATCATGTGAAGGAGTAACCCTATGCAATATCCCTTACAAGAAAGAATCGGCAATCCCGATCTGTTTGTGGGTCGTAAAAAAGAGTTTCGCAATGTGGATAAATGGCTGGCCAATATTCCGAAAAGATTGTCCAAATCCAGAGTCATCCTGGCGCGACGTAAAAGTGGGAAAACCGCGTTTGTGCAACGTATTTTTAATCTGCTCTGGAGTGCAGACGGAGATGTGATTCCGTTCTATTTTGAAATTACGGAAAACAAAATCTGGTATCCGCAGCTTGCTGTGAATTATTATCGCGCCTTTGCTTCCCAAACGATTTCTTTTATGGAAAGAGATGAGGCGCTGGTCAGAAAGCCGCTTTCCCTTGAAAAAATCAGAGAATACGGCGTTTCCAAATCAATCCCTCTTTTTGTTGATGATGTTGATTTGCTGATAAAAGAAAACAGGCCGAACGGAATGCATGGTTTAATGTGGGACACTGCCTGCGGAGCACCGCATCAGTTTGCGGATGTTTATGATAGGCGATTGTTAGTGATTTTGGATGAATTTCAATATCTTGTGCCTTATGTGTATCCCGACCCCTATTTCCAGACTGCGCCGATTGAAACACTGCCCGGCAGCTTTCATCATCTTTCCGAGTCCAAAATCGCGCCCATGCTGGTAACCGGTTCGTATGTCAGTTGGCTGATTGATATATGCGGCAAATACCTGCAAGCCGGCCGTTTGACCAAATGGCGCATCAACCCGTATCTTACATCGGATGAAGGTTTGCAAGCTGTGTACAAATATGCCGAAAGCTTAAATGAGCCTGTCACAAACGAAACGGCGCTCCTGATTAACAAACTGTGCATGTCCGACCCGTTTTTCATTGCCTGTGTGATGCAAAGCAATTGGGAGAACAGGGACCTGATGTCCGAAAAAGGCGTGATTGACGCCTTCGATTATGAAATCACAGACCGCGATTCCATGATGTCTGGAACATGGAACGAATATATCCAATTGACCCTTCAAAAAATCAATGACCGGCATGCCAAGAACATGCTCCTGTATCTCAGCAAGCATTCCGACAGGTACTGGACGCATCGGGAACTGAAAAAAGAACTGCAAATCGATCTTGACCTGAATGTGATTCACAAAAAATTGCTCCTCCTGGTGGAGGCGGATGTTATCGAATGGGGCCGTTCCGATATTGATTTCCGCGGGTTACAGGATGGCACGCTCAATCTGATCCTGCGAAACCGTTTTGAAAAGGAGATCAGCGGTTTTGTCCCCGATCTGAAGCAAGAGGCTAACGAGCAGATTCGCGAATTGCAAAAGGATAAAAAGCGGCTCCAGGGAAAGCTGAATAACCTCTCAGGCCAGTTTGCCGAATATCAGTTGTTCATGTCGTTTCGCTCGAAAAAACGTTTTGCTTTGTCAGAGTATTTCAGCGGCGTGACGGATAAGACACAATTGAATATTATTGATGTGAAACAACGCATCACGCTTCAACGGGAAAACGGCAAGCGGATGGAATTGGATGTGACAGCGGAATCTGATTGCGGCCGGGTGGTGGTTGTGGAAGTTAAAAAGTGGAAAACTCCGGTAGGAAAAAATATTGTCGAAGATTTCGTTGATAAGTTGGCTGTATATGCCAGACAGATTCCTGATAACACGATTCTGCCTGCCTTTCTCTCGTTAGGCGGCTTTCGGGAGGACGCCCGGCAATTGTGTGAGAAACATGGTATCGGCACGGCGGAGCGCATTGTATTTTTTTAAAAGAGTAAAATCTGATTTTGCAAAGCCTTTACGCAATGAAAGCGCTCATAAATGATAGCACAGCCAAATAAAACTATTTCTTGATCTTATACTATCTCGACTTTGGCCATTTTAGAAAAAGCGCAAACCCTTTGAAATCAGGGTTTTGTTTAAGTGAAAATAAATAGACAAAGTCATATCCCCCTCAATGAAGGCTATGATTTCACATAATTAAATTTCAAATATTTCAATGACTTGAATTAATTGATTTAATTTTTTTCAAAATGGCCAAAGTCGAGACTATAGCTTTTAAGATAAAGCTTTTGGGGTGAGCCGGTGGGGCATCGCCAAGTAAAATTGTGTATAATACAAAATGGTTAGCAGGCGATAACCACCCTACATCGAACCCAAAAGCTTTTTCTTAAAGCCTATATGAGAATGAACGGGATCATTATATATCATAGATAATGAATCGGAAAAACTGCTGCGTCTTCAAGGCATCCTGCTGTTCACGTTCTTTATTGCTTATGTATTTAGAGATAATTTGAAATCTTCGATGGTTTCCAACCAAAGACCGCTTTTCTGAGCTGACACCGGTCTTTCAGCGTCATCAAATTGCCGAAAGCCGCATACGCTCGCCCATACATCCGCCGGCACAATGCTTGCGCCCGGGGCATTGCTTACATGCTTTAAGACCGGTGCTTCGGAGGCGACTGATTTTCGGTAGTTCGGCCAATAAAGGCAGTGCATCTGTAATGGCCTCTTGCAACGGATGGGAACAGACGTCAGAGATTGCGTATTTATCGTGCGGGAACATGGTGCATGGGTAAAGGACGCCATTAGCGGTAATCAAAGGATTTTCAATACAGGTGCAAACTTGCTCACAATGTGCTGAACTGCGCCAGTATGATAACTGCCATCGGAAGCAGCAGCCCCCAGAAGAGGAAAAGATGGGCGCTTCCCACCCAAGGCCGTTTCCGTATATCACTCTGCCATAAAAGATAGCAGATCAATCCGGCCAGATATCCTTTGGCTTTTCGAGATTCATCTTTTGCGCGGGTGCGCCAAAAAGAGTGACGTTTGGCCAGCCCTGTTATCATAATGATAAAAACAGCGGCAATCAGGAGATAATCATAGTTATAACGGTTAGCAGTGCTTTCAAATTCAGGCTCATCTTTACAGGTGTCAGGGTTCAGGACATCGCTGAAACGTCCTGAAACCTGACACCTGAAACCAAATCTAAAGAGCTATGATTTTAATTCTGAAAATCACTAATTATGACCTTGCTAAGTATAAGTTATTTTGTCACCATTCCATAGGATTTATTTGTTATTTGAAATTTCTTTTAGTTGGGTGTAATACATGGCTTCACTTGGGCGATTGCGTTTAAGACATCCGCCGGCATAAATGGCGCTTTTTCGCTTGACAACATCTATTGCCGCTTTTTTTTGCGCCAGCGTCAAAAGCCCGCTATCGATTATTTTCAATAAAGAACGGATTCGGAACTGGTCCAACCCCTTCATTTTTGAAAGTTGATCCGCATGACCGCCCTTTTTTACAGTCAGCGGCTTATTTATAAGGTACACCGGATAACGGCAACTGATGCGCAACCATAGATCGTAGTCTTCACACGCCGGCAGCGATTCGTCAAACAGGCCAACGGAATCAAATAAACTACGCCGAATCATCACGGCGGATGGGCTGACCAGGCACAATTCCAAAGATTTTTCAAAAATTTGTCCTGAGGGTTTCTGATGCCGTTTTTTGGGATTCACCCTGATCCCGTTGCGTATCCAAATTTCTTGGGTTTGGCAAATCAACGACTTCGGATTCGCATTGAAAAAAGCGACTTGAACAGAAAGTTTCTGTGCCAACCACAGATCATCGGAGTCCAAAAATGCGATAAGATTGCCGGAAGACATGGCAATTCCGTGGTTGCGCGCCGCACTGACGCCCTGATTCGGTTGCCTGTAAACCTTGATCCGCTCTGGATACCTATCCAAAATTGTCAGGGTGTTATCAGTAGAGCCGTCATCAATAACAATCAACTCATAGTCTCTAAAATCCTGTGCCAACACAGAGTCTATCGCATCGGGAAGCACATGACCGCGATTATAAGTGGGGATAATTATACTGACCTTTATTCTCTTCATTTTTTAATTCTAAAAAATCTGATCTGAATTCTGATCCTCTTTAGCAATATCGCTTTTTTTTAACAAGGTTAAATTTGATCGAGCAGTGTAAAAAATGTTGCGCTAAACCAGTTTGTTTGTTATATGGCTTATATATTTATCGAATAATTTTCATTTATTTATCGTCTTTGAAGAATTTAAATGAAAAATTAAAAATCAATTTTAAAAGACGATACTGCTAACTTATTGAATCGAAAGGAGGGATGCAAGGCAAAAAAAGGTACGAATTTGAAAAAGGTAACACTAACTTTAATTCTAAAAGGAGAAAAGATGAAAAAAGCACTATTTATCAGTTTGGCAGTTTTATTTGGTATTGCGTTAATAACAGGCCCGGCAGTAGCAGCCGATGCCAAAACCGAATTTATCACCATTGGAACCGGTGGTGTGACCGGGGTTTATTATCCCACGGGCGGAGCAATTTGCCGCTTGGTTAACAAAGCCAGAAAAGAGCACGGCATTCGATGTTCAGTGGAAAGCACAGGTGGTTCTGTTTATAACCTTAACGCCATCGCCGCTGGCGAGCTTGATATGGGCGTAGCCCAGTCTGATTGGCAGTTCCACGCTTACAATGGCACAGCCAAGTTTGAAAAAAAGGGGCCGAACAAAGATCTTCGTGCAGTGTTCTCGATTCATCCTGAACCGTTTACGGTTGTGGCGCGTAAAGATTCCGGTATTACAAAATTTGCTGATCTCAAAGGCAAACGCGTCAATATCGGCAACCCCGGTTCCGGTCAACGCGGCACTATGGAAGTTGTGATGAAGGCGATGGGATGGACCAAAAAAGATTTTAAACTGGCGTCAGAGCTTAAATCCGCCGAGCAGGCCAAAGCGCTGTGCGACAATAAAATTGACGCTATCGTATTTACCGTCGGACACCCCAGCGGTTCCATCAAAGAAGCAACCACTTCATGCGATGCTGTGATTGTCAGTGTTACCGGTCCGGAAATAGACAAACTGGTGAAAGAGAACGATTACTATCGTACAGCGGTGATTCCCGGCGGTATGTATCGGGGAACCCCTGAAGACACCAAGACCTTTGGCGTTGGCGCAACATTTGTATCATCGACAAAAGTTCCTGAAAAGGTGATCTACGCGGTCGTTAAAGCGGTTTTTGATAATTTTGATCAGTTCAAAAAACTTCATCCGGCTTTTGCTGTTTTGAAAAAAGAAGAAATGATTAAAGACGGTCTTTCCGCACCGTTACACGACGGTGCCAAGAAATATTATAAAGAAGTGGGCTTGTTAAAATAAGCATCCGCAGATAATAAAAGTGCGCAGCCTGGCTGCGTACTTTTTTTGATTTTATTCCGGAGTGCCAACATAAGCCAGAACACTTCCGCTCGTAACGAGATGAAACGGTGTTCCGGCTTATGTTGGCAACCCGAAATTCCTTTTGGAGACGGTATCGCAATACGCCGACCGCCGCCGACCGCTGACACGTTGAAATGTGTAATTGATTATCTGACATATCCGGCCCGCTATCACTACTCTTCTAATAAGGAGGAAGCGTCACAATGACTGAATCAACAAATAACACGGCATCCCAGGAGCAGCTCCAGGAAATGATTGCCGAGACGGATTCGGGTGCCCGTAATCCGACCGGCGCGTTTCCGAAAAAAGTTCTCTTTTTTGTACCGTTGATCTGGACACTGTTCCAGCTCTGGTACGCATCGCCCCTGCCTTTTATTTTTAATTTTTTTGTCTTAAACGATACGGAGGCAAGAGCTATCCACCTTGCTTTTGCCGTTTTTTTATCTTTCACTGCCTACCCCTCGTTCAAATCATCCCCTCGGGATTACATCCCTGTACAGGATTGGGTGATCGGACTGATTGGCGCATTTTGTGCGGCGTATCTGTTCATATTCTATGAGGGTTTAGCCAATCGTCCCGGCGATCCGATCCAATTCGATCTGGTTGTTGCCGTGGTTGGCCTGATCATATTGCTTGAAGCGACACGCCGTGCCCTGGGACCGCCGCTGATGGTGGTCGCCCTCGTGTTTATCACTTACACCTTTGCCGGCCCTTATATGCCGGAGGTCATTGCCCACAAAGGCGCCAGCCTGGTCAAAGGCATGACGCATTACTGGCTGACCACCGAGGGTGTTTACGGTGTTGCCCTGGGGGTTTCAACCGGTATGGTGTTTATGTTTGTACTGTTCGGCGCACTGCTGGAATCAGCAGGTGCCGGTAACTATTTTATCCGCGTTGCGTTCGCAGGACTCGGTCACCTTCGCGGCGGACCGGCCAAGGCGGCGGTGGTGTCATCCGGATTAACCGGCCTTGTTTCCGGATCATCGATTGCCAATGTCGTCACCACCGGTACATTCACAATCCCATTAATGAAAAAAGTCGGGTTTTCGCCCGAAAAAGCCGGTGCGGTCGAGGTGGCCTGCTCCACCAACGGCCAGTTGATGCCGCCGGTAATGGGCGCGGCCGCGTTTCTGATGGTCGAGTATGTGGGTATTTCTTATATAGAGGTGATCAAACATGCCTTCCTGCCGGCAATCATCTCTTATATTGCGCTGGTCTATATTGTTCACCTGGAAGCATGCAAAATGGGACTTAAGCGACTGGAAAAAAAGGTTACCAAAACCTTTGCTCAGTCACTGCTTTCATCTGTTATGGCTTTCTTGTTTATCATCATAATGGGCGGTATTACCTATTACGGACTCGGGTGGATTAAAACCGTGGCCGGTGGAGCAACCCTCTATATCGTAACGGTACTTTTGATGGTTTCGTACCTTTTTCTGCTTTGGTTTGCCTGCCGGGTGCCTGAACTGGAGAAGACCCTTGAAATAACCGAATTGCCGGACTTAGGCAAGACCGCTCAAGCCGGTTATTACTTTTTGCTTCCTATTGTCGTTTTGATGTGGTGCCTGACGGTGGAACGGCTCTCACCGGCGCTGTCCGCCTACTGGGCGACGATGCTGTTGATTATAATCGTGATCACGCAACGTCCCTTAAAGGGCATTTTCCGAAAAATGCAGGGAGTGGAATTTACATTTAAAAGCAGTTTTAATGATCTCATTGATGGCCTGGTGAACGGCGCCCGCAACATGATTGGCATCGGTGTGGCCACCGCTGCCGCCGGCATCGTAGTGGGAACGATTACGCTGACCGGAATCGGTCTTGTCATGACCGAATTTGTTGAGTTTATTTCCGGTGGGAACCTGGTGCTGATTCTTCTTTTTACCGCTGTGATCAGTCTGATTCTGGGTATGGGCCTGCCGACAACGGCAAACTACATCGTGGTCTCCACCTTGATGGCTCCTGTTATCGTCAGTCTGGGCGCTGAAAACGGTCTGATTGTCCCCTTGATTGCGGTTCATCTGTTCGTTTTCTACTTTGGTATTCTGGCTGATGATACGCCACCAGTGGGGCTTGCCGCTTTTGCGGCCGCGGGCATATCGGGCGGCGATCCTATCCGTACCGGCATCCAGGGCTTTACCTACGATATCCGCACCGCGGTGTTGCCGTTTATTTTCATTTTCAACACCGAATTGTTGATGATCGGGGTTGGTAGCTGGTTTCACCTGGTTTTCGTGGTTGCAATGGCTATATTGGCCATGCTGGTGTTTGCCGCCGGAACCCAGGGTTTTTTCCTCGTTAAAAGCCGTATATGGGAAACGGTTGCGCTGATACTCATTGCCTTGATACTGTTTCGTCCGGGTATTGTCTGGGACAGGTTTTTCCCGCCGCTTATAGAAAAACCGGCTACCGAGATGGTCGAAATGGTAAACGATATGGAACCCGGTTCGCAATTGCGTCTCATGCTCAAAGGCGAAAAAATGGATGGCAGTGAATTCATTAAAACCATCATGCTGCCTGTGGGAGACGAAAAAACGGCTAAGGAAAGACTGACCGGCATCGGTTTTGAAACCCGTGTGGAAGACGGCAAAATTTTGATTGACAATGTGGTTTTCTCCAGTGCGGCGGAAAAGGCCGGCGTCGATTTTGACCAGGAAATTCTTAATATCCAGGTGCCTGCTAAACGGCTTCCCAAGCAGCTCATGTTTATCCCGGCTATCCTTTTATTGGCTTTTATCTGGTACTTGCAGAAAGGCCGCAAAAATAAACTCGTAGCCGTTGCGGCAACGTAAGCAGACTTTTAGCTGCCAACAACCTCCCTTTTCCAGGAGTGTAAACTTCAGTTTGCGTGTATTGGCAAGCTGAAGCCAGCACTCCGGATTTGGGAAGTTAGCAAATTGCAATTATATATACTATTATTCAGGAGATGACATGTTTAATAAAATACTTGTGCCGGTTGATGTTGATTATCCCAAAACAGCGGCAGCGGTTTATAACAGAGCCGCTGAATATGCTAAACAGTCGGGCGCCGAAATCCGACTTGTCAGTGTAATGCCGGGATTCGGCATGCCCATTGTGGCATCCTATATCCCCGAAAAAGTACGTCAGGAGGCGACGGAGCGTTTCAAAGAGTCCCTGGAACAATTCATTGAGGCCAATTGTGATAAATCCGTATCATACAGCATTCGAACTGGCAAAGCCTATGAAGAGATTATCAAAGCGTCGGATAAATGGGGCGCTGACCTGATTATTGTTTATCATAACCACCGCCGGAGTCTGAATGAAAGCTTTAGCGGTTCCTGTTCACAACGCGTCTCGGATCATGCGAACTGTTCCGTGTTGCGCTTGCGTAACGTTCTCAGTTAAATCAGAATACCATAACAGGTCGGATGTAATTCCAGAGGAGGAAAATATGATTACTGACAAAGGCATCCCGAATCGCTTTTTCAGACGATTTTTGAAATTTGCCTGCATCATTTCCGTTTTTATAAGCGTCGGATTGTTTTCGCTTTCCGCCAATGCCTTTGATATTCTTTTAGGCGTCGGAGAGAGTGGAACATTTTCACATTTTGCTGGCCGCACCATGAGTCGGATCATTAATAAAAACGCTGATGATATTAACTGTAAAATCGTTCCGGCGGCAGGCGATGTAGATAATCTAACCAACTTGCGGGGCGGTTCTTTGGATATCGCCCTGATTGATTCACGCATGCTGTACGATGCGCTTAACAAAAAAGGACAGTTCGAGTTTCTTGACATTACGTATGAAAATCTACGCACGCTGATACCCATGTATCAAATTCCGTTTACCCTTGTTGTCCGAGGTGACGCCGACATCACCTCGCTTGACGACCTTATCGGCAAGCGTATCAATGCCGGTGCACCATTGTCGCAACAACATCTGGCGTTTGATACGGTGATGAAAGTTAAAAATTGGAGAAATGTTGATTTTAAGCTGTTTGAAGAACTCCCTGCGTCACACTCACAGGATACAATGGCATTTTGCCACGGTGCAGTCCAAGCCATGATCAGTGTCGGTGTTAATCCTAATTCGTCATTGACCCACTTGCTCAAGCTCTGCAAGGCGCAATTGGTCAATATGGATGACGACGATATCCAAAAATTGATCGGCGCAAATCCGGCGTTTACGAATATCACCGTTGCAGCAGGCGTGTATCCTTCGCAATCTAAGGAAATCGCCACTTTTGGCACAACCGCGCTTCTGGTTGCGTCGGAAGACCTGGATGTACAAACAGTTTACAAAATTATTAACGCGCTTTACAAAAACAGCAAGCGGCTGAAGACCGCTCACTCCGCGCTGACGCTGATATCGGCGGACGCCGCTAAGAAGTTTAACGCTGGTGGGAAACTCCATCCGGGAGCGGTAAAATATTTTGAAGAACATAAGTAGGAAATATAGGGCTTGATCAACGTTTCGGCCATTTTGAATTTCAGTTGCAATGTACCGTATTCTTTCAAATTGCGCCAGGCATGAGTCGCGGAGTGATGATGTATCTAAAAGAATGCGGTACAATCTGGCAAATGGTCGAAGTTATGATCAAGCCAGAAATATACTGATCTGATTTTGGCTCTTCCATCATATAGACTTTCAGATAATTAATGTCACAAGGCTAGAGGGAGGAGATAATACACCATAGTATATTTCCGACCGATAAC
>JAOZRC010000718.1 GCA_029940345.1 Desulfobacterales bacterium | reverse complement strand
TGAACGTCCATGCCGAGAAAGATAGCCGGGTTATTGATATAGAAGCTATTAAAGTCCCCACACTTGGTTCGCGTTTACCCAATGAAAGTGAACTGGCCGGAATATGCTTTTATTCTTCCGATCCAAAAAACACATCCGTATCATTAGATGGGCGCAGGCTTAAAACAATTATTCATCAGCCGGATCATACGGGAATTGGGAGTGTCGGACTGCCCCTGCCGGCGCCGCCTGAAGTTGACCTGTTAGAGCCTGTTTGACAACGAAATTTACCTTTGAGTAAGGTCTGTTCTTTTTTAGTTTTTGCATTAATAATGTTAATGTCAAAAGCTCATATCAACTGAGCAGGGTCAAAATGATAAAACTGATTTTAACCGCCGATGATTTCGGTTTGCATTCCTCAATCAATGAAGCCGTAGAGGAAGCCTATCAGAAAGGAATTCTAACCAATGCTTCGCTTATTGTAAATGGCGCCAAAGCTGATGAAGCTATCAAAATATGTAAGCGCAATCCGGGACTGGATATCGGATTACATTACACTCTTGTCGAAGAGGCTCCGGTGTCAGCACCGGAAGATGTAGCCTCAATCATTACAAAAAAAGGCCTTTTTTACGAAAACCATTTTCATTTATTAAAAAAAATGATGACAAATCAGGCTGTAAAACAAGACATTGTTCACGAACTGGTTTCTCAGATTGAATACTGCCATTCCAGCGGTGTTGCGATTTCTCATATTGACAGCCATCGTCATCTTCATGTTTTTCCGCCAATTTTCAAGGTCATCCGTCCGACGCTGAATCGCTATGGCATTACTAAAATGCGTTATCTTAATGTTCCCCGGTTTGAATTGAACCCTGAAAATATGTTCAAAACCGGTGTAGCTATGTTTTTCAAAGCCTATAGTTTGATTAATAAATCAATTTATAAGCATCCTGATTTCTTTGTTGGCTTTTATGAAAGTGGCAATATAAACACGAGTATGCTGTTGTCTTGGCTGAAATTGCTTAGTTCAAACGTTTATGAAATCGCTTTGCATATCGGCAAAAGTGATAAAGCGCTAAAAAAGAAATATGGTAAGTGGGATCAATATTTCTCTTATTCGTTTTCGTGGGAAAAGGAATTTAACGCACTTACCGATCCCCTTATCCATGAATATATCCAGAATAGAAAGATACAGCTTATTAATTATTCGCACCTCTGATTTTAATTACGGTTAGAATAAATGATAAACTGAGATTCCTTGTGGATACAGATAATTTTTGTTGAACGTGAATTGTGATGGAAAATAACATCTCGAAAAACAGCCGTAATCGACAAAATATACTGATATTTTGTAATATTATATTTATTCTGTTATTAATATATCAGGCTTTGGGATTTTTCCCTATTGCTCCGGTAGAGAGCGATGGCATCGGTGTTGCCAATGGTGTGGTCGAGATGGCTCAAAAAGGATTGGGAGAATCACAAATAGCCTATAACTATTTGGTTCAGCCTGGAACGTATGTTTTTGTCCTTCTATTTTACAAAATCACAGGTGCAGATCCTTTTGCGCTCTATTCGGTTCTATGCGCTATTGCGTGCGTATGCTTTGTCATTCTCGGATCAATGCTGTTAAACAAAATCACCTGTTATCCCATAGCTATATGCGGGTTGGTAATGTTGCTTTTTCAGGAGACCATGGCAGGAGGGTATTACCCTAATAGCACCGTTTTAGCGGCGCCATTTGCTTTTCTGGCGCTTTATATTACAGCAAATTATCGAAACTTGTTTCCTCTTTTGCTTGCCGGATTGTTCATGGCGTTGGCGGGCTGGGTCCGATTTGACGCTTTCTTGGTTGCACCTGCCTGTTTAGCATTGTTGTATGACCAAAAGTTAAAACCGGCTATTTTAAAAACCATGTTCGTAGCTGGCGTAACCGTTCTTGCCGCTTTTTTGTTTCTGTATTTTTCCGGAAGCGGTTTTGATAAAATTTTGGCCGACACCGGTGCTATTAAGGGAATCCAGAATTACAGTCTCGTTGCCGCAGATGAGAAAGCCGGTTTAGAGATCAGTCATTATATTAAGACGTTAATTGTTTTTTTCCCCATACTACTTGTTTATTTGTCTTGTATCGGTTTTCTCCATATCATCGCCAGCCGCAGGTGGAAATTCATTATGCTCTATATTATGGGCGTCGCTCCGTCTGTTCTGGCTCATTTTACCACTTTTGACACACCCAAACGATTGTATATTTGCTTGCCATTCTTAGCGCTTCCGGCTTTGCTGTCTTTTAACCTGTTTAAACAGAGTTCACAAAATATTCGAAAGGTTTTGATCATCCTTGGCAGTGTCATTTTCGTTAGTCAATATGTTATCGGTTTGACGGTTTCATTCGCTAATAAACCTTGGAGTTCAAAGCCTTGCCCCCAAATAGCCAGTCTTTTCACATGGAAACCGGTGTTAAAACAAACAAACAGTCTCTCTTTAGTCTTAGGAGCCGGCAACGTAATTGCCACAGGTGATTACCTGCGCTTATCTTCCGGCCTTTTTTGGTCCCCTCTTTTTTGGTTTTTTGAAAAAAAACAGTTTAATGATGATTTGAACATTTTAAAAAGATATTTCAAAAAATCATATCCTTCCTCATTACATATTTTAGCCACAACCCATGAGATGAAACAGATCGCCAACCGACTACTTATTAATGACAACTACGAGTTAGCAAATTATGTTAAAGGGCTATACTCACTCCTAGTTTGGAAAAAGGGGCGTCACACAGTTTCTATCCATTACTATGAATATTACGGAGAAGATTATGAAGGCCTGGAAAAAGCTATTATGTTAATGAATGTAAATAAATTTACATGGTTAAGCGAATGTGTTTGGCAACATCCGCTATTGTTGAAAAGAGTATCGCAATATAGCCAAATCAATAACTATGGTTATGAAGTTAAAATGTGAATTAAGCGGTAACATTTTTATATATAATTAAAACAGTGGGTTACATTAGGATGCTTTTGAAATTCCAAAAATTAAATCATGTAAACCATTGAAATTCTAAATATCCGATTCAGCTCTTAATACGCATTTAAATCAAGATATATTTAAAATTTTTTGGGACGCAATGGAACAAATAAAAGTTCTGGGGATAAAAGTTACTTCGGCCAAAGTTTGGGAAATTCATT
>JAOZRC010000717.1 GCA_029940345.1 Desulfobacterales bacterium | reverse complement strand
CATGTTGGTAGTAAAAACGGTGAAATCAGTCAGAGCCCTGTCGGGGCGGCATGTTCGTCTTAGAAAAATCGACTTGGAACGCCTGCTAATTATCTTTGATTCCGAATAATGATAGCTCGAAAGCCGATTTTATTAAAAATATGCCGCCCCGATGGGGCTCTGACGTAATCTGAAAATGATTAATTGCTACTACCAATATGCCGCTCCTATGGAGCTTTTAAGGAATTTTAATTTCAATTGCACAGGTTGAAAAATTGGAAACCGTTGACACTTGTAGTTTTGCTAACGAATCAACTTTTTTCAGTAAATTTATGTAAAGTCGGCTGAATTTTAATAGCCAAAAGTTCACATGGTTATAATGATTATAATGATTATAATGATTATATACCTATGCAATTATGCAATATCCATGCCGGACGGTATTGGTTTAATATATTTTCCCGTCCGAGTTAAAACCCATCACGAGCTTAAAAATCAATTCACCGGAATAACAACACTACCGCCCGTTTTGCTATCCGAGTCAAGCAGCGTTATCAGCGCCAGGGCATACACCAAAGACCGTTTTGAGTGGTGATCGGTATTGTCAATCCAGAACCACATGTCCTGGTAGCGTACAGTGACAAAAGCGTTTCCTGGTTTTTTCGGTCCGCTTTTGATGACCATCAGGGGCGGAAAGCCTGTCAGTTCCTTCTCAGGTATCGGTTCCAACGGAGGTGCTATATTGGCCTCAATATGCGCTTTCGGGATTTCGACGCCCGTAGCCAACGATAAAAGCACCTGTAATATGGAACGGCCCTGCATACGGATTTCTCCCGGATCGTAAATTAGTGAATTCCGCACAATTCTATATGAATTTATTTTAGGGTCCAATCCAAGTTCAGCCTTAAGATCTTGAAGTTTGACTTGAAGCTCGGATGTTAAGCGTTCGGGAAAAAGGACCATGTTTATTGTCTCAGGCCGGTCCTTTTTTTTTTCGATGTTGATTTTTACGGCATCGGCAGACTGCAACGCTTTGAGCATCGTCAGAAATGACGCAAATTGAACATCGGTTCGATACATAACACTATATTCCGCATTCGTGTTATAGTGCTCATTAACAGAACGGAGTGCGATACGTCCAAGATGATCGGCAGGCCAACCTGTCTCCATTAATGACAGAATGGCAGCGGGTTGCACCGGGGTCAGAAATGCGCTGACGAATTTTATGCCTGACAGTGGTTTATAGATAACGGTCGGCCTTTCGCTGAACTTCCCAACCCAACCGGCCTCCAGTTGATCGTTGGTCAGGATATCCGCAATGCCTCTTCTTCCGATGAATCTGGCCGATCCCGTATGTTCCATGGTATAAGCGGTCACAATCTGATCAATCCCTACAAAAACCGGCCAGGCACTATAACGCAGCCTTACGATATTCAAAAGGACCTGTTCATTCCAGGAATCGGCAATCGCGGCCGTATAATCAAACCGGTCAGTATAAAGCATATCAGGCCCGACTCTTGTACAGCCGTTCAAGATAACGAAAAATAAAAATACCAGGAGGACTGCTCTACCGCCCATAGTCATTTCTCCATACGCATTTGAATGCGACAACCCAATGGGTTTGATACTGTTTTTGTTTTTTTCATCTGGGTCTTCTCTTACTCATCCTTGATAATCAACGGCTTTTTCCCAATCCAAATAAACTCGCAAGTCCGTTCTTGACCACCGGGGCAATGTTGAAACTAAGCATCCATTTGGGTCCGAATGTATCTGCCTTTTCGATGTAATAATTTACCTCCACTGAGAGTTTCCATGGCCGACCGCCCCATACAACCGTTTTTCCAGCGTTGAGCTGCAATGGAACTGTCCATTGTTCGCTTTCCCAATCATAGGTAATGGACGGTCCGGTACCGACATTCCATCCGCCACCCGGCAGATAGACGAACATTGGCTGGATGGTCGTCAGATTGATAATCGCATTACCGGAGCCGGCTACATCCCATTGATGATTCGGAAATATTCCGTAAAGCCCTTTGGAGTATGATTTAGCGATGAGCATTTCCGGACCGAGGGTCCACCGGTCTGAACCCAGATCGTTTGTGGCTGTTGGTAATGATGTGATCAGTCCAAAAGCCATCAGCAAGCCATCGTCTCTACTCGGGGCGTAAGCAAAATCCATGACAATATCGCCCAAGCCATCTACACTGCCAAAGCTGCTTTCACCATGTTCAAAAACCGGTTGGCCTAAAAGTAGTGGTACTGCGGGTCTCCAGATTATCTTGTCGCCACTGTCTAATACAAAAGGAAGTGAGGGCTGAAACAATAGTGTGTAGCTTGATTGACTGTCTGCATCCGGAAGGTCACCATCAAACCAGCGAAACTGGTTTTTAAAGGTCAGTGTTGCTACAGCCGTATTCGGATTCGAGAGTTCTGCGGCTAATTCGTCAGCCGATGGCGCCGCCGCTCCGCCTACGGCTCCTGCGTCTTTTGGCTCACCTTTAACCATAGTTCGACCATCTGTCACCTCAAATTCAGCTGCTTTTCCTGTTTTAATCTCGATGGCACGATAGAGATTCGGATTATCACTATTGCGTTCAAGCCGGTAACAATTGACCTTACGCTCTGCGGATACGCAAATCTGATCATCTCCCTCTATTTTCCAGGTTCGTGGAATTGATGCGCCCCACGCAAAAAGCGTACCGGTGCCATCCGGGAAATATTCCCCGCGACTTATCTCGCCATTGGCGAGCGTACGTTCTGCCCTCATGCCACTCATAAAATTTTTAAGCGCATCAGCCTCGGTCACTGGTATCCATTCATTGGCTTGAACAATGGCAGCTGTACTTGCTATGAGTATTCCGCTCAATACAAACGTCAAGCAATCTGTGATGATGATCGATGTCCATCTATTTCTACATTTCATGACCACTGCCATTATCCACTTCATGATCTTTTCTCCGTTTTTTCACCGTTCTTCTATTTCCAGACTTGCTTATAAACACGCATCATGTTGCCACCATATATTTTTGCAATGTCTTCATTGCTATAGCCGCGTTTCCAGAGCTCATCCGTAACGGCGGGAAGAATTTTTGCCATCTCGCCACACCCATTGGCACCCTTCTCGAAAGCCGACAGCATATAGCCTTCATCGTCGTATGATTCGGGATTTTCTTCAGCAA
>JAOZRC010000716.1 GCA_029940345.1 Desulfobacterales bacterium | reverse complement strand
CCGACCGGAGCTTTACAATAAGTAATACTGGATAGTGTGTAAACTATTTTGGTAGGGTGGGTGAAGCGCAACGTAACCCACCAGCGTCAGACCTCGAAAATACGGTAGGTTTCGCTACGCTTCACCCACCCTACATGGCGCAATAGACGCAAAAAGGAAAACTGCCGGATATGCAAAAATTTGAAAAACGAATCTGTATTTTTGCGATTGTTTTTGTCAGTTTATATGTCGGGGCAATCATTATCACGATCCATTCGAGGATCAAAACCGAAACCCGCATAGAACGGATTGAATCCCCGGCAATGCAACCGGGCGAACGCATGATAATGATGGCCGAACTGCTGCCGCCGATGTTGCTTTTGCTTGTTATCACAATCTGTTTTATTATCGTTCGAAAAAAAAGAACGATTACGCTGTTGCGTCTGGAGGAAGAAGATCATCAGCATCTGACCGATTAAAAAGCCGCACTCTTAATTTCTCTGACTGTAACGGGTTTGGGGGAGTATGGGTTTCGCATAAACTTGACAAACGGTTGATACGTTTTATATTGATCAGATTTACTATCAAAGGACGTTTATTTTTTAATTACAATCATATTCTCAGACCTTTTTGAGCTTCAAATCGCCATTAAATTGTACTGATTATAACGAATTTGGGGGAGTAATAACAAGTCCGACAAATTAATATTTTTACCTCGAAGAGGTTTGGTAATATAGCCTGGGTTTCAACCCTAGGTTCGTGAATGGTAATGACAGCAGCACCCTGAAGGCGTGCGGTATGATAAATCTAATCTGTTTCACATCCCGCGCCCCCTCAGGGCGAAAAAAAATGTTATCACCGACCTGGGGTTGAAACCCCAGGCTATATCACTTTGCCGCTCTGCGGCATAACCTCTTCCCCAAATCCGTTATAATCAGAAATTATAAATACCGGACTTATCGTAGCCGCTATTTATCACCATCGCAGCCGCCATTGATCACCAGGCGGCATGAACCTGTTTATCGAATGAAGGAAAAGCTTTATGCAAAGCGACATTCAAAATGTACGCAATATTGGCATCAGCGCCCATATTGATTCCGGTAAAACCACGCTGACCGAGAGAATTTTATATTATACCAAACGTATTCATCAAATCCATGACGTTAAAGGTAAAGATGGCGTCGGAGCCACAATGGATTCGATGGAACTCGAGCGCGAGCGGGGCATCACCATCGCATCCGCCGCCACATTCTGCCAGTGGCGAGGTTTTGATATTAATATCATTGACACCCCCGGACATGTTGATTTTACCATTGAAGTGGAACGATCCCTGCGAGTATTGGACGGCGCTATATTGGTGCTTTGTTCAGTCGGCGGCGTCCAGTCCCAATCCATAACAGTGGATCAGCAGATGAAACGCTATAAAATTCCCTGTATCGCTTTTATTAACAAATGTGATCGCAGTGGTGCGGACCCCTGGCGCGTGATCAAGCAATTAAATGCTAAACTGGGGCACAATGCCGTTGCGCTGCAGACGCCCATCGGCTTGGAAGCCGATAATCAAGGCGTGATTGACCTGATCACGATGCAGGCGATCTACTTTGACGGCGACCATGGCGAGGATATACGTTTTGCCGACATTCCCGATGAACTTAGAGATGACGCGCTTGAAAGGCGTGAACACTTGATTGATCAGGCGTCCTTGTTTTCGGATGATCTGATCGAAGCCGTTCTTGAAGAAAAAGAGATTTCAGACGAATTGCTGATTGATGCCGTGCGCCAGGGGACGTTGCAAAGAAAATTGACGCCGGTGTTAATGGGATCGGCCTATAAAAATAAAGGCATTCAACCGCTTCTTGATGCGGTCACCCATTTTTTACCCCAGCCCGAGGAGATTGAAAACCAGGCGTTGGATATGGATAACCAGGAAAAACCGGTGACTTTAGTCACAGATAATCGTAAACCGGTTGTGGCTTTGGCGTTCAAGCTGGAAGACGGACCTTATGGGCAACTGACCTATTTGCGCGTGTATCAAGGGTCACTTTCCAAAGGCGATACGATCCTTAATGTTCGCACCGGCAAAAAAATAAAGATCGGTCGTGTTGTTCGGATGCATGCCGACCAAATGCAAGACATTCAGACCATTCAAGCCGGTTATATCGGTGCCCTGTTTGGCGTTGATTGCGCTTCCGGCGATACGTTCAATTCGCCAGGACTGCATCTGACAATGACATCTATGTTTGTTCCCGATCCGGTCATGTCATTGGCGCTTTTTCCCAAGGATAACAAGGCGCGCATCAACATGAGTAAAGCGTTAAATCGGTTTAATAAGGAAGACCCGACGTTTCAAACTTATGCCGATGATGAAACCGGTGAAACCATCATCCAGGGAATGGGCGAATTGCACTTAGATGTTTATGTTGAGCGCATGCGGCGGGAATACGATGCTGAGGTGTCCACGGGGCCGCCGTTGGTTGCCTATCGCGAAACGATTACGCGCCAGGCGACATTTAATTACACTCATAAAAAACAAACCGGCGGCGCCGGCCAGTATGGTCGTATAGCCGGGTACATCGAACCGGTCAGCGATGAAACGTTTGTGTTTGAAAATAAAATCGTTGGTGGTAAAATTCCCACCCAGTATATTCCGTCGTGTGAAAAGGGCTTTAAATCCTGTTTGGCCAAAGGCCCGTTGATGGAATTCCCGGTAACCGGTATCAAGGTACTGATTAATGACGGCGCATCCCATTCGGTTGACTCGTCTGAAATGGCTTTCCAGGCCGCCGCACGCGGCGCTTTTCGGGAAGTCTATCATCGCGCCGGACCTGTTATTCACGAACCCATCATGAAAGTGGTGGTTGAAACGCCAACCGAATATCAAGGCGCTGTTATGGGACTGCTTAACCAACGCAGGGGCATGATTATCGGCTCCCAGGATGAAGGCGTGCTATCCGTTATCGAGTCGCAAGCGCCCCTGGCGGAGATGTTCGGTTTTTCAACGGCTTTAAGATCATCAACCAAGGGGCAGGCCCAGTATACGATGGAGTTTGCCCTTTACAAACAAGCGCCTAAAAGTGTTATTGAGGAAATAGTGGCGAAAAAAGCCCAGGAAAAAAAGGCTAAATAAATCAATCAATGCAATTCATTCAGAGTCCCATCAGGACGGCATCTTTGTAATATA
>JAOZRC010000715.1 GCA_029940345.1 Desulfobacterales bacterium | reverse complement strand
TGACATCAGCCTGAATTAGTCAGGTTTCGTTCCTCAATCCAACCTACGTCTGTCCAACCTTATGTGGGTAGCCCTTTTTTCATTAATCATCATTTACCATTATAACGGACTGATATTTTTGATCGAATCAATATTGTTTCCTTCGAAATTATCTGATTTCTGACATTTTTGAAATGCACCCCTATCCTTGTGACATTAATTATCTGAACGACTATAGGCTGCCTTAAACTTGACACACATCTTTCCTTTTGACATAGTTCCATCTTTAAAATAAAAATATCACAGGATATCTGAATGAAAAATTTATGGAATGATGGAGATGCCCGATCTTTGGCTGATGACCCTTTGAAATTACGTGTCTATACATCCCGGCTTTTAGGCCGCAACCCCGATCTTGTTCTGCACGGCGGCGGCAATACATCTGTAAAAACGGAAATAACCGATGTTTTCAATGAAACGGTGGAAATCCTATATATAAAAGGAAGCGGTCAGGATTTGGAAACAATTGATAGTGCGGGCTTCGCCCCTGTCCGGCTCGAAGTGCTTCAACGCATGTCGCAGTTGGATCATTTGACGGATACGGATTTGGTGAAAATCCAACGCTCGGCCATGACTGACAACACCGCTCCCGATCCTTCCCTGGAGGCGGTTGTTCATGCGATTATTCCGTATAAATATGTGGATCATACCCATGCGGATGCGGTTGTCACACTCACTGACAATCCTAACGGAGAACAATTGGTTCATGAAATTTATGATGAACGTATTTTGATTATTCCCTATTCAAAAGCGGGTTTCAGTTTAGCGCAAACAATCTTTCATAACACTTGCAAATTTGATTGGAATAAAATTGACGGGCTGATTTTAATGAACCACGGTGTTTTTACATTTGCGGATGACGCCCAAACCAGCTATGAACGTATGATTCAGATCGCTTCGCTGGCTGAAAACTATCTCAATAGCAAAGGCGCTATCAATGCGATTGCCAAAGCGCGACCCGAAGAAGATTTACACGCTTTGGCTGAGATTCGGCATCATGTTTCATTGTCCAAAGGCGCGGCCATGCTGGTTCGTTTAAATAACAGTGCTGAAGCCTGCGGGTTTGCCGACCTTCCCAATGTCAGTTCGATTGCCACACGAGGAGCCATGACACCGGATCATGTGATTCGCACCAAACCGACGCCTGTCATTTTTGCCAAAGACATTGCACGAAACATCTCCGAATATGCCACATCCTATTCAACCTATTTTGACCGTAACACCGACGGAAGCCTGACGAAGCTTGATCCCGCCCCTCGGTGGGGTGTCTGGCCACGACACGGCATGCTTGCTTTTGGCCGTACGCTGAAAGAAACCGATGTTGTTGCGGATATCGCTTCGCATACAATCCGCGCCATTCAATGGGGTGAAGCCATTGGCGGGTGGCAAGCGCTTCCGGAAAAAAATATTTTTGCCATGGAGTACTGGGAATTGCAGCAGGCCAAGTTGCTTAAAAAAGAGGACTACCCTTTGTTGCAGGGCAAAATCGCGCTGGTGACAGGCGCGGCTTCCGGAATCGGTCTGGCTTGCGCAAAAATCTTGCATGCTCAAGGGGCCGTGGTAATGGGGCTGGATATTGATCCGGAATTATCAGAGCGTTTTAATCAACAGGATTTCACAGGCGCGGTGTGTGACATCAACGATGAAAGCGCGGTGCAAAATGCAATTGATCAGACAGTGCGTTTATTTGGCGGATTGGATATCCTGATTTCAAACGCCGGATTATTTTCTGGCAGCTTGAAAATCGAAGATATGGACGCTCAAACCTGGGATCGCAGTATTGAAATCAATCTCACCAGCCATCAGCGTTTGTTGAAAGCATCCATCCCCTATCTCCGGCATGGGCTGGAACCTGCCGTGGTGTTCATCGCATCGAAAAACGTACCGGCACCGGGGCCGGGCGCTTCTGCCTATTCGGTGGCCAAAGCCGGTATGACCCAACTAGCCAGGATAGCCGCAATGGAACTGGGCCGGGATGGAATTCGCGTCAATATCGTACATCCCAATGCGGTGTATGACACGGCGCTCTGGACGCCGGATATTTTAAATAAACGGGCCCAACATTACGGTCTTACAGTAGAGCAATACAAAACGAACAATTTTTTAAAAACCGAAGTGACATCCGCTGACGTTGCCGCCCTGGTGCTTGCCATGACCGGTCCGGCATTTGCCAAAACAACCGGCGCACAAGTGCCTGTTGATGGCGGCAATGACAGGGTTATTTGACAATCACGCCTTTAAGGTGTAAAGTGGAAAGCTGTTCCGCTTACTTATGATCTTGTTCCAACGCCGGAGTGTTGGAACGAGAAGAATTTGTGCATTCTTTAAATTCTGAAATTTCTGATCAAAAAGGAGAGTAAAAATGGCTGATATGGATGGCCTCAAAGAGGCAAAACAATTTTATACAGACGTTCCTCAGAAAACCGAAGGATTTTTTCTTAAAGGCTCGAATTCTTTGGACTGGGGCATGAAAAACAGGCTTGCCCGAATATTCAATCCAAAAAGCGGGCGCACGGTTATGCTGGCAATCGACCACGGTTATTTTCAAGGGCCCACCACCGGTCTGGAACGCATTGATCTCAATATCCTTCCGCTCACATCTTATGCTGACACCCTTATGCTGACACGGGGGATATTGCGCAGTATCGTACCCCCTTCGTTTACCAAATCTATCGTTCTCAGGGTGTCCGGTGGAACCAGTATCTTAAAAGAACTGTCCAATGAAGAGATTGCTGTGGATATTGAAGATTCACTTCGCCTGAATGTATGCGCAATGGCAGTCCAGGTTTTTATCGGCGGTGAGTTTGAAAAAGAATCCATTATCAATATGACGAAAATGGTTGATATCGGCACACGCTACGGCATACCGACACTTGCGGTCACTGCGGTCGGACGGGACATGGCCAAAGACGCCCGTTATTTCAGGCTGGCCACACGCATCTGCGCCGAACTTGGCGCGCATTACATTAAAACCTATTATATTGATGAAGGCTTTGAAACGGTTTGTGCAGCCTGCCCGGTTCCCATTGTCATGGCCGGTGGTAAAAAACAGCCGGCTGCCGATGCTCTTAAAATGGCCTACAATGCGGTTCAGCAGGGCGCTTCAGGTGTGGATATGGGCCG
>JAOZRC010000096.1 GCA_029940345.1 Desulfobacterales bacterium | reverse complement strand
AGGGGCAAGGATTAGCAATAGAAAATCCTATTGAAGGTCTAAGTGTCTATGAGCAAGGAACCCGTGAAGCCAGAAAGCTTTATGGAACGCCGAAAGAGAATAATAATTCTGTCTTTTTGGCAATTTTGAAAAATCCGACTGCATACAGGCAACGCGTTATAAAGGTCTTTCCCAGCGCCTTGAAGACCTTTGTGGAACAATACGACTATAAGGCCGGGCCATTTTTTCTTTCTATCGCTTTACTCGGTTTTTTTGTATTGCTTTTTTATAAACAAAAAAGATACATCACATTTCTGATTGCCGCCTGGTTGAGTTTCTTGATTTTACCGGTATTGTTTTCCTTTAGGTCCAGCCACTTTATTCTCCCCTCTGTCGTTATTTGGGTTCTTGGGGGAGTGGGTTTTGAATTTCTTGCCAGCCGGTTAGGGAATCTAAAAGCGCAACAGGCCGCCTTTAAGCGATATCAGATTATATTGATAGCGCTCTTTTTTATATCAGGCACTATTGGCCTTCGTTTTTACATTCACAATAAAACAAACTACTATTCTTTCAAAGAGAAGAGCAATGAGGATACGCGCATAGTTGAAGTGCTTCACAACCATTTTAAAAAAATTCATTATTTGTAGTCTACTTTCCACGCAACATAAAAGCGGCCGGGATGCTTCCAATTCAGATGCAGGAGGCAGAAGATGTCGTAAGCAACGCTGATGAGTTTGTTCAGTGGTATATAAAACGGAAGGCAAATGCTCTTTATATTTCCCCTGATATTGTTACCTGGGGATCGGACTTTCTGGATATTCTCGATGATGCCAAAAATAAATATTTTCTGACTTTTATTCGCGATAAGACAGGCAAACATGAGATACTTATTCTTGATAAAGAAAAAATAGTTAAACTTATGAAGGATTAAATGTATCCTATTCAAATTAGATGGTAATAGCCAAGTAAGGAGTGCGAAAGTTAAGTGGAGCGGAGGCATGGAGCGTAACGGTCTTTCGCTGATATAACGTGCTGTTCCACGGATTCAGACCCATGCGAAAAGCATAATTTTCGCACTCCGGAACCGCACTTGGCCATAATTTGTGAGCAGGACACCGGTGTAACCGTTCACTTCCCCTGAGAGAATTGTCTCTCCGCGCTACATAATCACAACCGTGCGTGAAAATGTAACGCGGGAAGCTGTCCCGCGTTAGGAACTGGGACGAAAAAACTTCCCCATTTGGAGTGCAAGCTTCAGCTTGCAGGGCTACTTACGCAAACTGAAGTCTGCACTCCTCGTCTGAGAATGGGGAAGTTGTTTCATCCCATTCCTTAGCTTACATGTAGGGGGGAGTAAACGGTTACAAGTGATACCAGACAGCTTTGAATAATAAAAAAGGGTGTAGACTAACGTTTACCCCGGCCTGAAAGAAGGGTTTAAAAAAATCTTAAACCTAAAGCAAAAACTTGTGTATTTTTCAATTTGAATAATCAAGCGAAGTGGACTGAATCGTTACGCTTTAAATAAGATGGGCGGTGTTTGACTGATATGAGTGATGATATTATATTGCAGGTAAAAAATTTAAGTAAATGTTTTAAAATCTATACGAATCCCTGGCATCGGGCCAGGGAATGGTTCAACTTTAACCAGCACAGCTTTCATCAGCCTTTTAGGGCCCTGCAAGATATTTCTTTTGAGGTCAGACGGGGGGAGTTCCTGGGGATTATCGGACAGAACGGCTCAGGCAAGAGTACACTTCTTAAAATATTAGCAGGCATTTTGGAACCGACAACGGGCAATTATGAACTTAATGGCAACGTGTTGTCGCTGTTAGAATTAGGCGTTGATTTCAATCCTTATCTCAGCGGACGGGCGAATGCAGTCCGAAGCGGTGAATTGTGGGGTTTTCCTGTTGGCTACGTCAAAATGCGCATAGACCAGATTGCCGAATTTTCAGAATTAGGTGAATTTTTTGATCGACCTGTCGGTCTGTATTCAACAGGAATGCAAATGCGATTGGCCTTTTCGCTATATGCCTTTATGGAATGCGATGTGTTGCTTTTAGATGAAGTTCTGGCAGTGGGTGATATCTTTTTTCGGCAAAAATGCTATGCTCGTCTGGAAAAGCTGATCGCAAAGAAAACGACAATCATTTTTGTAACACACGAAATGGATGCGCTTTGTCAGTATTGTAGCCGTGTGATTTTATTGGATAAGGGGAGGGATGTTTGCCAAGGCGAACCAATTGAAGCGATTCGTATGTTTCAAGAGATCAAATCAGGGTGGGGCCTATACAATTTGCCAAACACGAATCCTCAGCACCATAGTTACCGCGATGATTCGTCTGTTAATAATGAAATATTTTGGCCCGATGACGGCGTATTCACCCAGGCTTCATTTTCAGATAATGGCGCGTCAACGAGGCTTGTTAAATTTGCAGTCTGTGATAGGCATGGACAACCATGCACGACCTTTACACAAGCTGAGGAGGTTTGTTTTTATTGCGAGTTTTTTTTGAATGAGGACATTGGAACGCCCTTAACGACGGTATATATTTCGAACAAATTTAATGTCATAATTCATGGAAAATCATCTTACCAACATAGAACAAGGGTGCCTTCACAGATGCATCGAGGTGATTATCTTCGTCTTTACCAGCGCGTCCGTTTGGATATTGCGCCAGGTGAATATGTATTTGGTATTCATCTGGTTACTATGCATTCTGATGATTATGGCAGACTGGCCGAACTTACGCCAGATGAATGGAACCGGAAGTATAAAAAATTATGCCGATCTGAAAAAGCAGGCTTTTTTATTGTGATGCCCTTAGGGGGAGAGGGTTTGAAAGGCCCGCATTGGGGAATCTGCGATTTGCCGGGAGAGTGTCAAATGCAGGTCATTTCAAATAAACAAGATAGATCGAAAGGAAAAATTTGATTTGAATCATTTTAAGAAAAAAAGTCTTTGTATGACAACTTCCCTGGTTCCGTCGCATTCTTACGCGATGGGTGAAACAGACGTAAAAGACCTGTTCGGTTTTCACGCCGCTGAAATATATGGCGGCGGCTCGACTGATGAGCGCACACTGGGAATTCCCATTATTTTTGTGAAGTTTGAAGTTCAAAGGGAAAAATCGAATGAATAGGTTTATAGCGCTATTTCTCCATCCACTGGCAAAGCTGATACTGACGACCAAGGCAGGTAAAGCTGTTCTGGTATTTAATCGCAGATTTAACCCCGTTTTACATCAGTATGCTCCGATTCCTATCAATATCCCAAAATACTATTATACATACTCTCTTCCATCAGAAAAAAATTTACCAGTGGTGTCAATTGTAACGCCTAACTTAAATTATGGTCATTTCCTGGAAGAGACAATCAAAAGCGTGCTAGCCCAAAACTATCCTAAACTGGAGTACATCATTCAAGATGGCGGCTCAACCGACGGGACCGTAAATCTCCTTAACAAATACCGGTCAGAAATCACGTACGCCGAATCTTGCGAAGATAGCGGGCAAGGCGAGGCCATTAATCGTGGATTTCGCCACACTACCGGAGAAATCATGGGATGGCTGAATTCTGACGATCTGCTTTTGCCTGGTGCTCTTGCTTACGTCGTTAATTATTTTTTAAAACATCCTGAGGTTGACGTTGTGTATGGTCTTCGCGTCAATATTAATATAGAAGGCAAAGAAATAGGACGTAGGATTATACCGCCACATGATGATAAGGCGCTGAAGTATGTTGACCTGATTCCCCAGGAAACGCTCTTTTGGCGAAGACAGATTTGGGAAACAACCGGTGGTTATATTGACGAATCGTATCAATATGCTATGGATTGGGAACTTCTTCTGCGTTTTATTGACGCCAGGGCCGGATTTTATCGATTGCCCCGCTTTTTGGGCGCTTTCAGAGTTCATCCGGCTCAAAAAACGACTGTATTGATTGATCTAGGAAGAAAGGAAAAACAACGCCTGTATAAACGTTATCATGGCCGTATAATGGAGGTCAGTGAAGCAAGAACTCAGGCGATACCCTATCTTCTGGGTTCAATATGGCAAAGTGTGCTTTATTATTTAGGATTATTTGCTCGTTAAGGAGAGGATATACCTACATATTGAGAACGTCCATGAAAAAAAACAAACATGATTTTTATTCGTACTGGGATGCGGATGATTATAAACAACAGCCAAGGAAATACAGGGCGATTGAATTTCATATCACTTCCTTTTGTAATATGAAATGCCCCGAATGTGCCTTTAGCAACCCGACAATTGAACATCCCGAACACTGTGATCCAGAGGCTATAAAGGAGGCGGCTTCCAATCTATACGGCATGGAACAGGTTTCAATTTCAGGCGGCGAGCCAACCGCACATCCCCAATTTCAATACATTGCACCCCGATTAAAAGAATGGTTCGGCTGCCGGAATCTGACTTTAATCACCAACGGATACAAACTCATGAACTATACGGATATTTTAAGCTGCTTCGATGATATCCTGCTTAGCCACTATCCGCATAATCAGCGTCAGATTGACTATCTTGCCCGGCATGGTTTGGATAAAAGGTCTGCGGGCCCGTCGATCCATCTTACGACTGCTCGCCGAGCAAGACGGCCGAAGCCATGTTGCCGAGCCAACTTTCTTTGCTATCGTTATAACAGGCTGTATTTATGCTGTCATATTCCTACCGGGTGGGAAGCCAACGGAATTCCGGTGACAAAATATTGGCGTGAAGAAATTCTGAAGGTGCCCTTGCCATGCGCTGACTGCTGCTTTGCTGAGGAAGACAAATTTTCTCCTGCCAGATCAGCTACGATTCAGAAGCCTGTTTTTATTTCTCCTATTCAAACCAAAGTTTTCGACCCCAAAAAACTTGCTAAAAAATGGCCGCAGCCTCGTCCTGACATTGCCATCTACGGATTGTACCTGGATTCATGGATGGCACGGGAAGCCGAAATCAGGGTCAACACTTGCAAAGACCCTGGATGGCTCCTTGTGCATCTGGAATCGCATGCGCCTGAATATCGTTATCCGATTACGTTGACATTTGAAAATGAATTTTTCAAAAAAACTGTCGAACATATCGTGACTGCACCGGGAAAATCAATAGCTGAAATCGGGTTGCTCGTTATTCCCAGACATACGGGCTATTCAATCATTAAGGTTCGATGTGATAAAACCTTTTACCCCGGTCAGGAGGAATCCATGACGAGTCAGGATGACCGGGAACTTGGCATACGCGTGACATCATTATGCTACGATGGGGCAAATCCTTTGCCAAATAAAGGCCCTCATTTCCCAAAGACAGCCTTTGAGATTGTCAAGACCCTGATTCCCTTTATTACCCATAAAACATTTATTGATATTGGCGCTCAGAAGGGTTCCTTTGCCACATTCACTTTTAATCAGGGCTTGGCGGGTGTTCTTTTTGAACCCTGTCCGAAATATCATGCCGTGTTAAGCCAACTTGTCCGAAACAGGGATTCTGTTTTTTTAGACTATGCCATTGATGAAGAGGATAGAGAAGCGGATTTTTTTATTAATTACGGTGACGGCAGCACGCCGGCAGACAGCTTTCATTCGTTATGCTATATGGCTAACGATCCGCAAGTCCGGCATCGACAGAAAATCCGGGTCACATGCCGAAGTCTGCAAAGTTTATTCAAACAAGGCGTAATTGACGAGCATGTGGGAATCTTAAAGATTGAGGCCGATGGCAATGACCTCCGGGTGCTGAAAGGGGTGGGAGCAGTGAAGCCCGAAGTCTTAATTTGTCAATTTTATACAAAAGGGCTTTATCCCCAATGGGAAGACGCGCGGCCCCGGGAGATTATTACCGAAGCGCAGAAATTGGGTTTCTCACGGTTTGCGGCAATCAAACGATATCATGAAATTGAACAGGTTACATTAAGTCCGGCAAGTTTTTCTAAGCGACAATGGGGAACGTTGATTTTTATCAATGATGAAATTTATGCTCGCGTTGTCAAGGAATTACAACAATATGAATTTATAAGTGAAAATAAGCTATTAGCCGATTTGGACCTGAAAGACGCTCATATTCGATCCCATCGCGGTGAACTTGCCGACCGGGACAAAGCCATCAAAACGCAAGTCAGCGATCTTGCTTCAAAAGATGAAATAATCAAGTCGCAACACAATGAACTTATCGAAAAAAATAAATGGGCCAAAAAACTTCGTATTTTTAAGTTCACTTCCTTGCACTATTGGATAACGCGTCTGGGACAACCGGTCCTAAAGCATTCCCATCAATTTGACGCATCAGGCCTATTGTGGTTTAAGCCGAAATTGGAACAGTTCCATCAATATCATCCCATACCGCTGAAGCTCCCGCAACACTATCATACTGCTGAAATACATTCTCCTCAGCAGCTTCCCGTTGTTTCCATTGTCACGCCTTCTTTTAATTACGGTCATTTCCTGGAACATACCATTAAAAGCGTCCTTGATCAGAATTACCCGAATTTGGAATATATTATCCAGGATGGCGCTTCAACAGACGGCACAAGTCAATTATTGGATCGCTATGCCGCACAGCTTTCTCATGTTGAATCTTGCAAGGACAAAGGTCAGGCCAATGCCATCAATATGGGGTTTCGCCATGCTTCCGGAGACATTATGGCATGGCTTAACTCGGATGATCTCTTATTGCCAGGCACAATTGCCTATATTGTGAAATTTTTTTCTGATAACCCGCAGATTGATGTCGTCTATGGGCATCGAATTGTCGTTGATGACAAAAACCGGGAGATCGGTCGTATAATCGTGCCGCCCCATGATGACACCATGCTCTTATGTGCGGATTACATACCCCAAGAGACACTTTTTTGGCGAAAACGTATTTGGGAGAAATCAGGCGGAATTGTTGACGAATCGTTTCATTTTGCCATTGATTGGGAACTCCTCTTGCGTTTTCGTAGTGCGGGAGCGAAATTTGAGTGTTTACCACGTTTTTTAGGCGCCTTCAGAGTGCATCCGCAACAGAAAACCTCCGCGCATTTGAGAGACATGGGAATAAAAGAAATGTCGCTTTTAAGACGACGAATTCATGGCAGAGATATTTCTCAAAAAGAGATCCGACACTTTATCCGCAAGTACAGGCGCAAGCACTTTGTTCTTGATCGTTTATATCGATGGGGTGTATTAAAATATTAGGTAACTGCATGAAACATCTGATATAATACGAAATATATTCCCAATCACCAACGCCGGACAATAGAAATGGAAGAACGTATCAATTCATAAAAGAAGAAGATAAAATCATTCATAGCAGTATGCATGCGAACATTCGGCTTTGTATTCAGGTGGCAAGTAATTTTTGTAAACTGAATTTAACCCATCCGACCATAAACGCCAAGCCGCTGTAAAAAAAATAAAACCAGTGCCAGGGGATACATTTCAAAAGAAAAACAAAGCCGCTTTGATGCCAGAAAAAAAGATAAAGCCCGCTATTCAGTTTTAAAATGACAGCGATCAAAATGATCACTGGAAATAGAAATATTAATTTGTATAACATCAATACAATTGAAATTATTAACAAATACACACATGCGACACTGACACGGTCGCCAATTTTTAAATTGAGGTCATTTTTGATATTACCGGATTTTAGAATTAATTCCGTCCAGGGTAAGGCGCGATTAAAAAAATCTGTTTTGATCAATGATAATAGGGTCCACTTCTTCAAATGCTTCACCTGGAGACGTTTTAACAGTCGAATTGTATAACCGGCTTGTTTTAACCGGTATCCCAGCTCAATATCTTCAACCGAAGGCTGACGATAGTGTTCATCGAACCCACCTGATTCCAAGAAAATATCACGACGAATGGCGCCACAGGCTCCCCAAAAAGTGAATGCTTCGGAATTCCCGTTTTGATGCACATAATGGTGTAATAAATTTTTGTACTGGGATAGAAAATCAGTTTCAAAAGGGGTGTCATCATAAGATCCGATTATAGCCGCAAGCCCATTGTTTTTATTGAATGCTGAAATAATCTGGTGTGATGCGTCAGAAGGGATCGTCACATCGGCATCGACAAAAAAAAGGATATCTCCATAAGCGGCGTTGGCACCCAAATTACGCGCTGCCGCAGGCCCGCTTGGAGACGGAGTTTGCAGTATCTGAAGAAGTCCATGGGATTTTAATATATTGCGGATGCGTTCAGTATCCCTATCGATAACAATGAAAATTTGCTGAGGTGTGAAAGCATCAAGGAGATGTATTAAACATTGCTTAAATTTCTCGTTTCCCTGGTGCGCCGGAACAATTACATTTATCGTATGCAATTTTTATTCCAAATATTGAGGGTTTGTAAAAAGCGTAAATCAATTTAACTATTTGTAATTAAAAGTTAAATTAATCTTGACGATTATCTCACAATTAGATATTTGTTTTTTGTCAATTAAATAAGATTAACATAACAGATCAGAAATTGGAACATCTTTTCGATCCTGAGAGTTTTTTAAGAGCCTGTTTGGAAAGTCGTGATCGAAGCGAAAAAGTGTGAGAGCGAGGGCTGATTTTCGCAAATTTTAAGGAAATAGCCGGCCTATTGCCATAAAATTTGCGGAAATCAGAACCGCTCTCACGCTTTTGCAGCCGATTTAAGACTTTTCAAACAGGCTCTAAGCCCCAAACGCAGTCTGATGCTCGACTGAATCATGGGCAGGGCTTATCAAAAAAATGATGTATACAGAGTAATGATTGGTAACTATTAGATGATAAACGTTATTTCGCTTGCTTGTTGTTTTTTCCTGATAGCATCGAGCCTGGTCTGGACGATATGGCTGGCACAAAAGCTATCTAAGCCAAATGGGTTGACTATCTTTGAATTTCTTTTCCTCCTGCTGCTTATTCATTTGGGTCACATAATGCTGGTCGGAATATGCCTTGGCGTTCTAAAATGTTATACGCTATGGTTCCTGTTTTTTTCCTACAAAGCATCATTTATTTGCGGAAGCATGCTGTTATATGCAAATATTTCCGGCTTCAAATCGTATCTGCGTCATCTATTGCCAATAAAGGGCTTCACGTTTTTAAATGCCCTGGTGATACTCAGCTTGCTTTTATCGATTTTTATTTTTTCCTATACGGCGGAAAACACATCTCTTCTACGAGACGATGGCGCAAAAGCCAAAGCAGGTGCCTGGCTTGCACAAAATGGGAATTTTTCAGTCAGTTTCCCGCATATTGATAATTTACCCGATCAGATCAGATCAATTATTGATAAACGCAAGCTTACCTTTGGATTGCATCCATATAATCAATCTGAAAAGGACCTTTATATATACCTCGGACTGCGTGGCATCGATACGGTTTATGCTTTTGGATACATAATATCGAAAATCAACGGTATCTATTTCTTCCGCATTGTTATCGGTCTGACGTGTATTTTATCAATATTTGCATTGGCTTGGCGGGCGTTTCAATCAACCAAGATTGCAAGCATAGCGGTCATCCTTTTTACATTTAGCATGCCACTTATATGGAATGTGAGAATGGGACTCACTGAATCGTTATCCCAGGCGTTGCTATTTGGCGGGATATGGTTGCTATGGATAAGCCATGAAGAAAATTCGCGCATTTGGGCCGTGGTTTCATCTTTGTTCTTTTTTTTAGCGCTAACAACGCATTTGGCCAACTGGGTTATCCTTGTGCCTCTCTTCGCTTATATTTTGGTTTATTTCCACTTTAGCAAGAACATCTCAATGATAGCCATTTTTTCTATATCTTTTATCATTTCTAACTACACGGCGATTGTTTTTAATCGATTATATTCATTTAATTATGTAAACGGCAACATTGGCCATTTAACACCGATAATCTATGCCGTCACACTTGTTGTGGTCGTCTTTCTGATCATTAATCTGATAAGAAACAGCCGGTTGGTTCAACATGTCGTAAATAATAAAGACAGCATATTTTTTTGGATAAAAATTCTTTTTGGACTATTGATCGCTTTACTGACATTGTATGGTATTTATTTTCGTCCCAATATTATGGCTAAAGACCTTTTAATCGGATCGGATTATGCAAATTCAAGATTCGCATTCAAATGGTTTACCATGTACCTGACGCCTTTGGGTGCTTTGGGCGGCACCCTGGGCTTCCTGATCTGGTTAAATCGCTGCCAAATAGAAGATGATTTGTTGATCTGGATTCCGTTTATCGGTACGGCGCTCATTTTTAGTTTCGGGATGGGAACCAAAGCGTTTATAGAACCGCTTCACTTTTGGCTGTCCAGGCGTTATCTGGCGGTCATGCTCCCAACCTACCTGATATTTTTCTGTTATTTTGTAGCTGAAATAATGAAAATGAAATATAAGTTATCTAAAATAGCTGCCATTGCTATATTTATTATTGTTCTGTCAGAAGAAATATGGATTTTGAAACCGCATATCACCAAGCGGGAGTTCGACGGGCACCCTATTCCGGTTAAAGAAATACGTGATGTATTGCCTGACAATGTTCCCCTGATCACGTTTATGCCTGCTCATGCTTCTCTTTGGGAAGGGGTTGAACCGTATTTGAATATTTTTATTTTTAAAAACCGAATTTATCCTGTAAATTTTGATCAAACGAATCGAGAATCAATCAAAACAGTAATCCGTTGGTTCGGTTTGCATCATAATATGTTCATTTTGACTTATAATGGCATACCAAGGAGGGCCTTGTTCTTTCCGTCTGAAATCCGATTATTAAGAGAGATCAATGCGGACTTCACCTATTCCGAATTTAGTTCGGATAAACTTCCTGACCAATGGAATACTCCTGCAAGATCAGCTTTATTATGGCGAGTAAATAGTTATCAATCACATCAAACTGAAATCAAAAAAAGAGCGACCACTTTTCAACACAATAAAATATCGACATTGCTATCCCAGGGAATATATCAGGATAATTGGTTGCAAGCCGAATCGTCATTTAACTTAGACCCTATCGATTTATCTGCACCGGCCTTCCTTCACATCTTACTCCATCGGCCTGTCTCAGATCAGTTACCGCCGGCAAAGATAGCCGTATCTTTGAACCATCACAGACTTGAAGTATTAAAAGCACACGGCGGTAATTCGAATCATCATATTAAAGTACCCCATGATTTGATGAATCGAAATGATCACAACAACACGGTTGCTTTCAAAGTAATAGATGGCTTTTTTTGTCCACACCGATTATTCCAAAACGGGGATACCAGGCAACTCGCCGTACAGCTTAAAAGGCTTGCACTGACAGCTCACTTCCATGATATCAAACAAACTCCGCCTGAATTGTTATGTGGGCCTTCTGACAACAAGGTGATGCATAAGAATTTAATTATGAACGATTCAGATGGCACAACCGCCGTGTCAGGTTTTCATGACCTTGAAAAAGATCAAAATGATCGATGGCGATGGACCGATGGGCATGGTGTCATCCAGTTTTGTTTGCAAAACCAACCCATGAATATAGTTCTGAAAATATCGTTTTATAAGACCCGTAAAACAGGTGAATTCATACTCTATTTTAACGACAATCAGATAAAACCTCTACATGCAAAAGTCGCTAACCTTTCAACGAATAGATATAATATTCCCCAAGATCGGATAATTATTGATGATTTTCAAACAATAAGGATAGAAAGCGAAACATTTTGTCCAGCTAACAAAAATTCATCCCAAGATACAAGGAATTTGGGGGTCAGAATCAAGGAGATGATCATTCAGCCATTCGATTCTGCCAATGCAGGTCTTGAACTCGAACAGAATTAAATACGAACGAATAAACGTAAGGAAATTGTGGGCAACGATATTTTATACCGAAAAATTGGCATAATCAATGACGACAAAAAGCGTGTTACGATTATCGGCGCAGGACCGGCGGGCCTCACGGCGGCTTATACATTAATCAAACACGGCATTGCACCGCTGGTGCTTGAAAAGACCAGGCAGGCAGGCGGTATCGCGCGCACCGAAAA
>JAOZRC010000714.1 GCA_029940345.1 Desulfobacterales bacterium | reverse complement strand
TGCTGAAAGAACTTCTCAGGCATGCGATTCGCAGTTCTCATATAGAGGATTTTAAGGAAATTCTTGCTAAGGTCTTAGCTTCTTCAAAAAGCGGGGAAACGACCGGTGTGGCCGGTTGAAACTGTTGTATACTTAGCAAGGCCATAGTTGGTGATTTTCAGAATCAGTAGGGTGCGTTAGCGAAGCGTAACGCACCACATTATTCCGGTGCGTTACGGCTATCGCCTAACGCACCCTACCAAACTGACACCTGAAACCATAATTTCAAAATCACAAATTATGACCTTGCCGAGTATAAAGCGGAAAGCTGTTCCGCTTCGTCCTCGGGGATACGCATAATCTGAATTTTAGCGCTTTAAGTTGAAAAAGCGGAACAGCTTTCCGCTTTACATTTATCCAGCATTGTTTCATTAGCTAAAAATTATTTTAATCATGCGCCTTAATCATCAGATATTGTTGTGTTTATGAAGGGGGCAAGATAACACCCAATGATTCTTACGGACGTCACTGATGAACCGTTTTGATGATTTCCGTCTTGTTCCAACGCCAGAGCATTGGAACAAGAAAACTAACGAGAATCATCTTTGCTCCGCTACGACTTCAAGGATATAGAGCAACTCGTCCATGCCCACACGGTCATCTCCGTTTATATCGACATCCGTGTTACCATATTCAAATTCGGAAGGGTTATACCCGGTCACTATTTTCAAGGCCAGGATGGCATCTTTAAGATCAACCGTATCATCATTGTTGATGTCACCAGGAGTACAATCTTGAATTGGTGTGTATTCCGGAGTGATCTCCAAAGTTTCACCCTCTCGTATCACAATATTGACAGAATCGGGAATTGAATAGCAAGGTATGCGGCTGAATGCAAGCGTATGGATTCCTTCCGGCACTTTGATCACATTTTTTTAACCTGCTGCCATTCCCAATCATCCACTTTCAGGAAAACATCTTCAGAAAGCACTTCAGAAATGTTCATTTGCAGAAAGCCGGTCCAGACAACCGGAGCGGGCGTATAGCGATTTGTTTCCGTGCCGTCGCCTAGTTGACCGAAATAATTCTGTCCCCATGTCCAAACAGAACCATCGTTAAGCAGTGCTATGGAACAACGCAAACCCGCGGCTATCTCTTTCACATTTGAAGTGTTGAGCACTTTACGCGGTGTGTAACTATTAATAAGCTCACCGTTGCCAAGTATACCGCCAGCATTAAATCCCCAAGCATAGACGGATTCATCTCTAACTACTAATGAGGAATACAAACCCGCGTCAATTTTTATTGTAATATCATCGGAAAAATAATCGACTTGCACCGGAGTGGACTGATCTCCTTCGATTCCTATCCCAAGCTGGCCAAATTGATTATCCCCCCAGGCCCGGACCTTACCGTCCTCTCCCAGAGCAATGATATGCGTCGAACCAGGACTAATATCAATGCTATTTTCAATATTTTCCACTTGAACCGGATATTTGCTGGAACCTATTCCTTGACCCCATCTCCAAACGTTTCCTTCTATGTCGAGTGCCAATGTAAAAAAGCCAATTGCATCAGATTTGATCTTGACAATGTTTGGGATATTAAGCACCTTAACTGGATGTAGACTGGTTTCTTTTAGTCCTAACTGAAAGTCTCTATCTCCCCAAGTCCAGACTGTGCCATCTTCTTTAAGTGTTGCTGAATGTTGAAGACCGGCAGATATTGCAATCACATTTGAAAGGTTTGGTACCTGTGCTGGTGTATATCGATTTATTTGGGATCCGTCGCCAAGTTGGCCTAACTCATTATTACCCCAGGCCCAAACCGTTCCGTCCTCTCGAAGCGCAAGCGTGTGCGAATCGCCTACATCAATGGCAATGACATCAGATATTCCGACCGCTTTGACCGGTGTGCTGCTATCAACATTTGTACCATCACCGAGGATGCCGCTGTAATTTGATCCCCATGACCAAACATCGCCATTGTTTGCCAAAGCCCCGATACAGCCACCAGCAGAAATAGCTTTAATACGACCCGTTTGCGGCGCATTCAACTGAATAACCTTAGTTGCAGCCGGTTTGGACAAATTGCCTATGATATCACTTGCATGTACGGATATGCCATAAATACCGTTCATGCTGAAATCGTTATACACGCCCTCATAGCGTTGAGTGACAGGATTATAGAGCAGTTCCACCATGGGCAAACCGGTCAGCGGTATTGCGGATGAATCGGTGTCAGGCGGTATGATTGCCATCCAAACGCGGTCAATCCCGTTTAATGACGTAACATCGGCCGCATAAATCAGCGCTGCGGTTGTGCCGTCGCGCAATACAATCGGAGATGAAACCTCGCCGATGGAAGGTCTCACATTGGCCATTTGCGGGCCGGCGAAAATGGTGTGATCTTTGGCCAGTTTACCATCGTCAGTGTCGTTGCCGGTGCCATTGCCGTTGTCATCCAACTCGGCCTTGATATAGCCGCCGGGCAGGTGCATGGTAATATATTCAATCGCTTTGCGGGCGTATTTAAACGCATCTTCAAGCGTGGCGCCGTTGCGTATTTGGCTCCAAAAATAGGCCGAAAAGGAAAGATCGCCTTGCGCGTCAAACAGGGCGGTGCGGTTTTCAGAAGTGCTGGCAATGACAATGCGCGGCTTGTCTTGGGGAGACGTCAGTTTTTTCAAAAAGCTGCCTGATTTGCAGCCGTCATATATCACGGTTACAGTTCCACGAATACTGGCTTGCAAATCATCCAGCCAAAGGTCCAACTGTTCAGCCGTCAGAATTTCATCGCTGGCAAGGGGAAACGCTTCTTCGTCCCCTTCGGCGCCTACCATATAAAGAACAAAATCCTGAGTGCCGGAAGCAGCGCACTGCTCAATCGCATTGTGTAGATTCGACAAAGACGGCGTTATATTGGAATAGGCTATTTCCGATATGCTGACCGGACTGAGCAGTTGCAATACGTCATCCGTATATCCCCGGATGGCAAACACTTCACAGGCCAATTTGACCAGATTGGCAATGACAGACCATAGCGGGCCAGTTTCCTTGCCGCCGGCCAAAACGACCGCTCGATTGACAAACGTATTTTCCACTTTGATTTCGGTGACAGCAGGAGCGGAGATATTGCCCGCCGCATCCTGGGCGTAAACATTCACCTGATAGGTTGTTTCCTGATCAAAGCCGGTGA
>JAOZRC010000713.1 GCA_029940345.1 Desulfobacterales bacterium | reverse complement strand
ATATCACTTTGCCGCTTTGCGGCATTAACCTCTCCCCCAAATCCGTTATAATCAGCATTAATTTATAGAATATTTTTGTTTTTATAATCTCATTAAGGCATCCTTCATAAGACAGCTAAAGTAGTTAACACTTTTTCGATCTGTTCAGCCACAAAATTTTGTAGGGTGGGCAGAGTGTAACGGAACCCACCATTTATGGCAATTCGGTGCGGTGGGTTCCGGTACACTCTGCCCACCCTACATTAAAAAGTGTAAACCGACAAATGAAGGATGCCCTCATTAAGGCGACTTTTATGAACCCCTCTGCAAATTTATTGGAAAAATGCTTGGCTTTCCCAAAAAACCGGGCATTTTTCAATCAATCAAGAGGTGCGCTCCGGACAATGTAAAATTCGGGAAAGCACTTATATTTATTTGCGCCGGTCGTTCTTCGCCTTTGCGGTATAAGGGGAGCGGGCGGCGCTTTTATTTTCAGCACGTATCACGTAGGGTGCGTTAGCGAAGCGTAACGCACCATATTGAAGTAAAACACAATTTGTGTAAATTATTTCGGTGCGTTACGGATGTCGCCTAACGCACCCCACCTACTGAAACGGGAAAGGGGCTGCCAAGGAATACCCAAGTGGAATAATGGTTAGCGTAACGCCCCATTAAATTTCCCAACCATTCTTTTTCAATTTACATTTCAAATAGTTTATGATATACATGATGAAGTTTTAAGTTCAAATGCCTGTCTTAACAGGTCTTTTAATAACAAAATCTGCCAACAAGAAAAATGAAAACAATCATACGCTTCATTCTTAACACGCTGGTCATTTTGTATTTCTCACTCCCGCCTCTTTACGCCTTTACCCCTGGAAATAATTCACTCACGCCTGTAACCGACTCAAAACACATTCGCGACATTCGCGTTACCTTTGATAAAATATCCGGCCTCGCTCCTCCTATTTACCTAAGTTTCGAATTTCGCGGGGGGGGGGGGGGGCAAATAATGTCTGGCCCTCTCCGAAAAGTTTTCTGTATAAACCCCTCTTATAACGCATCGCCCTACAAAAGCGCTCGAAACATATACACCGCCAAACCTCACACTGACAGTCCGAATATCCGCCTGAAAAATAACCTTCCGGTTCAAACCTTCAAAAACGGCTCGTTGCGGTCGCTCTTCCCACGAAACGCGGTCAGCTCTGAATCACATACATCCGTATGGCAAATTATCAACGCATGCGAAACAGTCTTATATTTCAAATTTAACCCGCAATCGGATATACCCTGCATCCGCCTCTTTGACCCGGGATGATTACACTATTGAATTTATTTATACAAAAAAAGGCATCCTTTATATGAAGCTAATAGTAGTTGACACTTTTAAGCTTCTAAGCGGTGCGCAAAGTTATTGCACACATTCCCAATGTGCGGTTGCAATATACCAAAGCCAGTGAATCGAAAAGATCGCAATAATTTTGACTACCCTACATTTCAATCAAAGCGTTAACTGGTATATGAAGGATGCCCAAAAAACCATAATTAGCTCTAAATTGAGGAGGAAAAAATGAAAAATCATGTCAAGATCATTGCAATTTTAACATCTTTCTTGTTTTTATTCGGAATCCACCCGCTATTTGCCGCAACGGATTTGTCATGCAGTGGGGGAACAACTAACTGGAACGATTCGGCAGTTGCTGTCGATCCTTCGCTAACAGTAACCCATACTGCTAATTTAGACAACGCATTGGTATCAATCGACGCCGGTTTTGTCAGTGGCCATGATGTGTTGGCCTTTACTGATATGTTTGGTATCACTAGCAGTTGGGATGGGGCTAGCGGGGTCTTAACGCTGTCCGGAACAACCACACCGGCAAATTATCAAACAGCGTTGCGAAGCGTTACTTTTGACACGACTGATCCGGCCGCCACCCCGGATACTACCCGAGATATCGGTTTTGTTTTGGGATCAGCTTTACCGAACAATTCCTGTAGCTTTGCCAATGATCACTTTTATGAAGCTATTGACAATGGTGGTCTTATCACTTGGACTGCGGCGGAAACGGCTGCTGCTGCGCGAACGCTATTTGGCCTGCAAGGCTATCTGGCTACCATTACCTGCCCGGGTGAAAATGATTTTGTCGCATCCAAAATGAATGCTGACTGTTGGTTAGGCGGCAGCGATAGCGCTGCTGAAGGGACATGGCGCTGGGTGACCGGGCCTGAAGCTTTGGAAGATACCGGGGGGCGACGTTTTTGGGATGGGGACTCGACCGGATCAGCGTATCTAGGCAGATATAACAATTGGAACACTGGTGAACCCAATGATTTCGGTGCAGGCGAAGACTATCTATATTTCAGGGTCCCTGGTGGCAATTGGAACGATTATCCACACGATGGCACTGTCTCCGTTTATTTAGTCGAATACGGAGATACGGCCGGTGATCAGGCAGCAAATTTCTATGATACCAAGCAAATTGGTCCGCAGGTACCGCCTTCAACGCCGCGAGTAATCAATGTGACTTCAACAGCGTCATGCTCCGGTTCATACACTGCCGGTTCTGTGATTGTGATCACCATGCGGTTCAGCCATTTAGTCTGGGTTAAAGGCACACCGCAACTGGTGCTGAGAATCGGAGAAACCCCCGCAACATCCTATTATGACAGGGGCAGCGGAACGAATATCCTGACTTTTCTCTATACCGTCAACGACGGCGATGACCTTTGCGACATGGATTACTGGAGCCAATGGGCGCTGGAATTAAACGGCGGCCGCATCTACAATAACCACGGCGTAGACGTCGACTCAGACCTGCCGGTTCCGGGCGAACCGGGTTCCCTGGGATATAACATGGCCCAGGGCGTGCTTGGAAAAATTTACCCGGTGTACCGGTTTTATAGCCCGGGTTTATTAAAGTATTTGTTTACAATTGATGAAAATGAAAAAAATCATCTGCTCGCTAACGCGGCTGATGTCTGGCGGTATGAGTATGTTGCCTATTATGCCTATCTCGCCCAACAATATGAGGATGCCTCGCGCCAGCAAAAAAATACGCTTCAAGCAGTTCATCGTTTTTACAGTGAAGCGTTAATGACGCATCTTTTTACAATCGATGAAAATGAAAAAGAGCATCTCATCGCCAATGCCGCAGATGTCTGGCGGTATGAAGGCGTCGCCTTCTATGTTCCGGCCGATT
>JAOZRC010000712.1 GCA_029940345.1 Desulfobacterales bacterium | reverse complement strand
ATGACTGCTCCATGTGAATTCTCTCACCCAAACTGGTCGAGGTCGGCCGGCATCCGAATATAGAGGTTCTGACATTTACTGAAGTAGACAGTGTGGAAGGGGAAGCAGGCGACTTTAAGGCAACCCTGATCACGAAGCCCAGATACATTATAGAGGAAAAATGCACGGGTTGTACGACCTGTGTGGAATACTGCCCGGTTCAATATCCTGATCCGTTTAATCAGGAAATATCGGATAATAAAGCCGTCCATGTGTTCTTCTCTCAAGCAATTCCCCTTGTCTCATATATTGATGAAAGCTGTCTTTTTCTTAAAGAGCAAAAATGTGATATTTGCCGGGGCGTATGTCAGGCTGACGCCATAGATTTCAAACAAACGGCGCAGAAGGTGGAAATAAGTGTAGGAACGATCATCCTGTCTTCCGGGATTACACCGTTTGATCCTACGGTGAAAGATGAATATGGCTACGGTAAGATGCAGAACGTGGTAACCAGTATGGACTATGAACGGCTGTTATCCTCCACCGGGCCTTATGAAGGTGAGGTGCTGCGCATTTCCGATAAAAAGCATCCCAAAAAAATAGCATGGATTCAATGCGTCGGTTCCAGACGGGTGACAGAAGGCGATAACAGCTATTGTTCAGGCGTATGCTGCACCTATACCCAGAAACAGGTGATTTTGACAAAAGATCATGAAGCAGAGGCCGAATGCACCATATTCCATAATGATATTCGTTCCCATGGCAAGGATTTTGAACGATACTTTCAGAGAGCGGAACAACTGCCCGGTGTTGAATTCATTAGAAGCTACGCATCAATCGTAAGAGAGATTCCGGAAAGCAAGAATGTGGTTGTAAGATATGCAACGACTGATGATGGCGTAAAAGAAGAAGAATTTGAAATGGTGGTGTTATCCGTCGGATTGAATCCGCCTGCGGCTTCTAAAGAATTGTCAGAAAAATTTGGTATCGAACTCAATTCCCACGGATTTAATAAAGAAATTGCCTCCAATCCGATTGCCACCAGCAGACCCGGAATTTTTGTAAGCGGCGCCTTCCAGGGCCCTACCGATATCCCTGAATCAGTTTTTACCGCCAGCGGCGCCAGCGCCCAGATTGGTGAACTGCTTGACTACAGACGAGGCAAGCTTGCAAAAGAAAGGATATATCCAACCGAGAGGGATGTCTCTGAAGAAGAACCAAGGATAGGCGTCTTTGTGTGTCATTGTGGGGCGAATATCTCAAGCGTAGTCAATGTTCCTTCCACCGTTGAATATGTCTTAACTTTACCCAATGTTGTCTATGCTCAGGAACAGCTATTTTCATGTGCTACCAATTCTGCCCAGGAAATAACTGATCTTGCCAAAGAAAAAGGGCTTAACCGCGTTGTCATTGCGGCTTGCTCCCCCAGGACTCTTGAACCGTTATTCCGGGATACCCTTCGGGAAGCGGGGCTGAATCAATATTATCTTGATATGGCCAATATCCGGGAACATTGCTCCTGGGTTCATTCCAAACAAAAGGAAGATGCGACTGAAAAGGCAAAAGATATCATCAGGATGTCAGTAGCACGAGCCCGCTATCTGGAGCCATTACAGGAATTTGATCTGCCGGTAAACAAAACGGCGTTAGTGGTTGGCGGAGGCATAGCCGGTATGACTTGTGCGCTCTCCATAGCAAATCAGGGGCATGAGGTTCAATTGGTGGAAAAGGATAAAGACTTGGGCGGAATGGCGCGAAGGCTTCCCACCACCCTGGAAGGAATGGATGTTCTGGCTTATTTGAATGATGTGATACGCGCGGTTTATCAAAATCCCCGCATTCATGTATCCCATGAAGCTGCCATCACAAATGTTGCCGGTTATGTTGGGAATTTTATCACCACAGTGGAAACTGAAGGGCGAGCCAAAGAGATAAAACATGGTGCATCTGTCCTTGCTATCGGTGCTGATGAGTATAAACCTTCCGAATACCTTTATGGGGAAAATGACAAAGTATTCACCCATCTTGAGTTGGGGGAAGAGATCGCCAAAGGAAACGAGGCGGTAATTAATGCCGAGAGTCTGGTGATGATTCAATGTGTTGGCAGCAGGGATGAAAACAGAAATTACTGTTCCAGGGTGTGTTGCAGTCATGCCGTAAAAAACGCCTTGAAACTGAAAAAGATTAACCCCGATATGCGCATCTATATTCTTTTCAGGGATATGCGAACCTATGGGTTAAGAGAGGATTATTACCGGGAAGCGTCAGAGCAAGATATAAAGTTCATCCGTTATACGCCGGAGGACAAGCCTGTAGTGGAAGTTGCCAAAGAGGGTGGCAAAGACATTTTACGGATAACCGTCCCTGATCCTATTTTAGGTCAACGCCTTGAATTAGATGCCGACGTTCTTTCTTTGGCTGCCGCTGTTATTCCATCGGCATCAACTGATGAAGTCGCCCGATTATTCAAGGTGGCTTTGAGCCCGGATGATTTTTTCAAAGAAGCCCATGTCAAATTAAAACCGGTTGAGTTTGCGGCAGATGGCGTTTATCTATGCGGAACGGATCACTATCCTAAGCATATTCAGGAAACGATTAACCAGGCGTATGGCGCTGCCGGACGGGTCTTAACGCTTCTTTCCCACGATACAGTCATCGCCTCCGGTGCTGTTTGCGAGGTAAAAGAGATCGATTGTGTATCATGTGGGGCATGTATTACCGCTTGTACGTATGGTGCGATAGAATTTATTGATACACCCAAAGGCAAAAAAGCCTGGGTGAATCCTGTTCTCTGTAAAGGAGACGGTCTTTGTAACGCTAAGTGTCCGACCAATGCGATTGTGCTGAAGCATTTTACTGATGAAGAAATTTATGGTCAGATTGATGCGGCGGCATGAGGGATAAATTACAAATAAATCGCAATTGCCAAAAAACAAAATTAATTGGGATAGAATATAATGTCGATAACAACAATTCTTCCTTTAGTTGAATCGTTGCCTCTATCTGATAAGTTTCAATTGATGCAGTCTTTGTTAACACAACTTGCGCGGGAAGAAGGCGTTTCTCTGAAAGTGCTGACTAAACCAAAGATCAATCAAGGGCAACGTATGGCAGCTATTCTCCAGCGCATGGCAGACAGACAGGCTTTGTCTCATATTGTCGATCCTATAGCTTGGCAAAGAGAAATCCGGGAAGATCGTCCTTTAC
>JAOZRC010000711.1 GCA_029940345.1 Desulfobacterales bacterium | reverse complement strand
AGCTGAACAGATCGAAAAAGTGTTAACTACTTTAGCTGTCTTATGAAGGATGCCCTATTTTTTTTATAATAAAATCAAGGCATCCTTCATTTGTCAGTTTGCACCCTCGAATGGGGAAGTTATTCCGTCCCCATTCCTTAACTAGTTAATTAAAAATATTTATAATCATAATTTATTGAAAAGAAAAATACAACATTTTTATTATTAGTGAATCACCATTCAGTGCGGCACCGTCACTGTAATGTAAAAAAATGGCGATGCTCCGGCCCCAAAAAAAATAATTTCTGATACTGATTTTTACATTTACTTGACTTCATAACCAATGTCGCCTATCAAAGACAGGGTAAGCGGCGATTGAACTATAAAACATAAGGAGATGAAAATGAAAAAAAACAGATGGTTTAAGGTAGTAATGATCACATTAACAGCACTGCTGATTTGCAGCTTTGCGCATGCCGAAGAGTTGCGTGTGGGTGTGGATACGGCGTTTGTTCCTTTTGAATTCAAGGGCAAGGATGGCAAGTACACCGGTTTTGATGTGGATTTGTGGGCTGCGATCGCGAAACGTTTAAAGTTGGAATATAAAATAATTCCGATGGATTTTAACGGGCTTATTCCGGGACTGACGACTGGCAATCTTGACGTGGTTCTGGCGGCTATCTTCATCAAATCATCAAGGGAAAAAGCGATTGATTTTTCGCATCCCTATTTCCGGGCCGGATTAAAAGTGATGGTGCGCACTGAAAACAAAGATATTAACGGCCCACAGGACCTTAAAGGAAAAGTTGTCGCCGTTAAAACCGGAACGGCAACGGTGGATTATGTAAAGACCCTGGGCGTTAAAAAAATGACTCAGTTCCCCAATATTGATCAGGCCTATTTGGAAGTTGTGACCAGTGGCGCTGATGCGGCCATGCATGATACCCCCAATGTGCTTTACTACATCAAAACTGCCGGTAAAGGCAAAGTCAAAGCGGTGGGCGCCGATGTCAAAGCGGCTTTCTACGGTATCGGTTTACAGCAAGGCAGTGCATTGCGCGATAAAGTCAATGTAGCGCTCCTGGAAATCATGGAAGATGGCGAATACGATAAAATTTATATCAAATGGTTCGGTTCGGCACCGGAATGATAACCGATCTGGTCCGACGACCTAAAATCAGGATGAAGTGTCAAATTTCATAAAGCGCTTATAATATCACCGGTAGATCAATCAGCCGCTTACCGGGTGAGTCGGAATTTATGGAATTGCCTTTATTGATAATTATGTCAACACAAAGTGAGCGATATGGGCTTTGAATTTAAATACATAATAGAAGCGATCCCCTCCTTGCTTCAAGGCGCCAAGTTAACCTGCTTCATTACAATTTGGGGTATCCTGGGCGGTTTGACCATGGGAACTGTGGCCGGACTGATGCGGATTGCCGGAACAACGGCTGTCGGTGGAGAAAGCTACGGTTTTTTTGGAATTTTGAGCAAAGTGGGTCAAAAAGTTGCGGTGGGCTATATCGAACTGATCCGAGGAACGCCCATCATCGTTCAGGCGATGTTTATGTACTTTGCCTTGCCGATGTTGATTGAAGTGGTGACAGGCTTCCGAGGCGTTCGATTTGATGCGCTGACGGCCGCAATTATCACCATTATTATCAACGCCGGCGCCTATATTGCTGAAATTGTTCGAGGGGCGGTGCAATCTGTAAATAAGGGGCTTGTTGAGGCCGGCATGGCAATGGGAATCAGCCGCATGCAGTTGATTGTGAATGTTATCGGCCCCATTGCCTTGAAACGCGCTATACCGCCCCTTGGCAATCAGTTTATCATCAGTCTCAAAGATACATCCCTGTTTATTGTGATCGGTGTGGGCGAATTGACGCGCCAGGGACAGGAGATCATGGCCAGTAATTTCAGGGCGCTGGAAATATGGTCAGCCGTTGCGGTGTGTTACCTGATCATGACATCGGCTTTGGCATTATTGCTGAAATACTTCGAAAAACGGATGAAAATAATATGAACGGCGTCATTGAGTTTAAAAACGTCAGTAAAAGTTTCGGTAACGTGGAAGTGCTGCACAACATTAACCTGACAATCACCAAAAAAGAGGTCGTTGTCATTGTCGGCCCTTCAGGCTCCGGCAAATCAACTTTGTTGCGTTGCATTAACGGGTTGGAGATGATCACGTCAGGTGAACTAATTGTTGACGGCATTCGGCTTCCGGAACAGAAGCGCCAGATTCGCACCATTCGTAAGGAAGTTGGCATGGTTTTTCAACTTTTCTATCTTTTCCCGCACATGACGGCACTGGAAAATATCGCTTTCGGCCCGAGGAAGGTGCGCGGTTTATCCCGTAGCGACGCTGATAAGGTAGCTCACGACCTTTTGGCCAAAGTAGGGCTTGCAGATCGAAGCAATCACTACCCCTCAGAATTATCCGGCGGTCAACAGCAGCGGGTGGCCATTGCCAGAGCGATGGCCAATAAGCCCGACATTATGCTTTTTGATGAACCCACATCGGCACTTGACCCCGAACTGCGCGAGGAAGTGCTCAATGTGATGACAGCCGTTGCCCAGGAAGGCATTACCATGGTTGTGGTGACCCACGAAATGAGTTTTGCCAACAAGGCCGGATCAAGACTGCTGTTTATGGATGAAGGTCGCATTGCGGAAGATGGCGATCCGGAAAAACTTTTAAAGTCGCCTAGCAGTGAACGATTGAAAAATTTTTTGAGGCATGTCGGCTATTAATTTATAAACAGTGACTATATTATTCAAAGTCATAATCAGTTCTTTCAGATTAAGTATTTGTCTATAAAAAATAAATAAAGTTAAGGAACATTTAGCCTTACTTTAATTGCCTGAATCAGAATTCACCGGATTAAAGAGCGGATATCGAAATGATCAGAATTCTGTTCATTCTTCAATTCTGCTGCTTTTAATTCAGACACTTTTCAAATTCCTCAAAAATTCCTGCCTTGTATTTTTCCACCCGAATATCGATAGGACAATCCGTTTTTGCTTTTAATTATAAGAATTCTAATTCTACTTTGGTAAATTAAAATGTAGGGTGGGTGGAGTGCAACGGAACCCACCAATACTGTCGCCTGATTACCGAATGGTGGGTTCCGCCAAGCTCCACCCACCCTACATGTTGCCAAATTTTTTGATTCTGGCTATCTCAGGAACAAAAATGGCTGAC
>JAOZRC010000710.1 GCA_029940345.1 Desulfobacterales bacterium | reverse complement strand
TGACCCCACAGTTGATTGTGTCTTCAAAGCGATTCTCGGTGACGAGGAAAATAAAAATCTGCTGATTCATTTCCTGAACGCGGTGTTGGAACCGAAGAAGGGTTCGATGATTCAGGATGTAACGATTCTAAATCCTTATAACGAGCGGGAATTCATCGGAGACAAACTGTCTATAGTGGATGTCAAGGCCGTGGATGAAAAAGGAAAAAAGTATCAAGTTGAAATTCAGCTTGATGTGCATCCTGCTCTTGCTGCGCGAATTATTTATACATGGAGCAGCATTTACCACTCTCAAATGAATAAAGGGGATGATTATCATAAGCTCAAACCAGCTATTTCAATCTGGCTGCTTAACGGTATGCTTTTCAAGGAGATTGAAGACTATCATCTCTCTTTTTATCTTTATAATCTTAAACATAAACTTGTTATGACAGATCATTTGGCCATTCATGTGCTGCAACTGCCTAAATGGCCGCATGGCAGAACAATAAAAAATGAAAAAGAACGTTGGATTTATTGTTTCAAAGAGGGCAAAAATGTGGATGTGGACAATCCGCCGGAAATTATGAACACAAAAGAGATGAGGCAGGTTATGAAAGTTATGCACGGGTTTTCTGAAAGCCAAAAAAATTATCTGATGTATCAAAGCCGTCTGGATGCGATTTATACACGTAACACTATTATGAACAGCATTGAAGAAGCTAAGAAAAAAATTCAATTGGCCGAAAAAGAAAAAGAGCGACTATTAAAAGATAAAAGTCGCTTGAGCAAAGATAAAGAGCGCTTGAGCAAAGATAAAGAGCGCTTGGAGAAAGAAAAAAATCGCTCTGAGAAAGAAAAAAATCAAGCGCTTAAAGAAAAGGAACGAGCTAATCAGGAGATCCAATCTCTCAAGCTATTATTAAAAAAAAAGGGAATCAAATTTCCTGATGATGCGCAAGAGTATTAAACATACCGGCAAATCAGTACAAAACAGCACCGTCAGCGTAGGGCAAATTGTCAATTTGTCCTACAATCGAAAGAAACTCAAATTCCGAAAACTCTAACAATAGCGGAATGCAAAAAATGAATAAAAGAAAAGCGACATTAGCAAAATTTAATTCCGGAAAGCGACTCAATCCGTTTAAACCAGCTTTTTACTTATTAATGTTCATACTCTGTATGCAAATCCTACTCCCCTATGCGTTAGCTTCAAACGAACAAACCGAAGAAAATAATTTATACATTGCGCTTGTCGGCCCCATGTCCGGCGAGGACCAAGACAAAGGACGCGAAATGGCCGACAGCGCCAATTTCTATATAGATAAGGTAAACGCCCAAGGCGGCATCAACGGTAAAAAAATCAAGCTGCTGATTTTCGACGACCGCAATGATAGTGCCACGGCAACTCAAAAAGCGCTTGAAATCGTCGCTGATGATAAAATTCTTTTGGTCATCGGCCACAGAAACAGCAGCGCCTCAATCGCCGGAGGTAAAATTTATAAAGAAAAATGGATTCCGGCGATAACAGCGACAGCGACCGCCGAAAGTGTTACAAAGGGGAATGAATGGTATTTTCGCGTCATTTTCAACAATGAACAACAGGGGAAATTCATTGCGAATTATGTCCATCATGTCCTGAACTATGATATCGCCAGCATTATATACGATCAGGGCGCTTATGGCCGCGGTCTTGCCCTAGCCTTTGAAAAGGCGACTCATACATTGGGTATGACGGTCAATTACAAATGGAGTCTTGACTCCGGAACTATGGATATTTTGACTCAGTTGACGCAGGTAAAGGATTGTATTGATGAACTGGGCAAAAAAAGGAATGCCGGTGTAATCATCCTTGCTCTTCATACTAAGGAAGCTGTCACCCTGATAAAGGGAATGAAGGACAGGGGGATGAATTTACCTTTGTTCGGAGGTGATGCAATCGGCCAACAAACTTTTCCCGCACACTTCCGAAAATTGCTTGCCGAACAACTCAACCCGGGTTTTTATACAGATGATATTTACACCGCCTCCAATTTTATTGCTGACACAAAGGGCCATTTCGTAGAGCGGGTTACCGAAGAATTTAACACAAAATTCAAAAGAACACCCAGTACGTCTGAGATGGCGTATTATGACGCTGTCGCGTTAGGATTAGAGGCGATAAAGCAAACTCGTGTTACCGGAGAAAAGCCGTTTCATGATCGTAAACTGATAAAAAATTTTTTAGCCGGTGTCAACAGCTTGGGAAACGCATTCAGAGGTTTGACAGGTCCTATCTACTTCGATAAAGAGGGCGACGTGCAAAAAACGGTCCCCATCGGTATCTTTAAAAATGCAAGATTGATTTCGGCTCCGGTGCAACTGAACCCGATCTCAAAATTAAATGAAATCGAAACTCTCAAACCTAAAATGAAAAGTCTGAACGCATCCGGTAAAAACCTTGAAAGTGAAAGTGAAAATGAAACCGATTCTCTGGCAGACAGGGGCATTCTGTCAATTGACGGCACTTATGTGCAAAAAACATTTCTGGTTTACACGGGAATGGAGCCTATTGAAATCAGCAAACTGGATTTTAAGAAATCGGAGTTCGATATGGATTTTTTTCTGTGGTTTCGATACCAGCAAGGCATTCTGCCTCAGCACATTGACTTTCTCAATGCGGTAGAGCCGATCAAGCTGGAGAAGCCGGTGAAAGAAAAAATCAGGGGGCATATTATTTACCGCAAATACCGCGTCAAGGGACGCTTTAAAAGCGACTTTCTGGATCTGCGACCGGTTTTGGACCAGCATATTCTCGGAACTGGTTTTCGCCATAAGAATTTAAGCCAGAACCGTCTGACTTATGTTATTGATGTGCTGGGAATGCCGGAATACACTGACAAAGAATCAACGCCCCAGACGCATTTACTCAATCCTGATTTTGGCTGGACTGTTTTCAACTTACGATTTTTCAGGGATATTTTAAAACAGAAGGGAATGGGAGAACCTGAGTATTTGGGCGCTGATAAAGGAACAGTGAACTATTCGCGCTTTAATATGGCGATTTTCATCAAAAAGAATGAAATCACTTTACGTGGAATTATCAAAAACGGTGTGTTAAATTACGCCTTGTTGCTGGCGGGCATTTTTTTTATGGGCATCACACAATTAATCAGCAGAAATAAAGAATCCACCCCCAGAGGGGGTGGTATTGAGTTTACCCCTAAAAGGGG
>JAOZRC010000095.1 GCA_029940345.1 Desulfobacterales bacterium | reverse complement strand
TTGGAGACTATGGGCAAAAATCATGCCAGAACAAACCAAAATCTGATGACTATATGTTTTTTTAAAAAATTATAACATATATTACTTACCATTCGCTTAAGAAATATTTAGTTCTTTTAAATAAGTTTTTTTGTAGATGTACTATTCACAGGGTTTTATCCCAGACTCTAAATTGTACACAATAGCCTCATATTATTTTATAGGCTTCGGCTTGCATCATCAAAATGGAATTCAGAATCTGAATAAATCCCTAAAACGTCATAAACCACAACATGTAGTATACATTAATTAAACAAACACTATAAAATTAAAGCGAATGATAAGTATATTATGACATTTTTAAACCAAAATCCTACTGATTGTGTAAAATTTTTCATAAATTATGAAAATGACATAAAAATATTGTGACAATTGAATGTGAGAAACTTTTATCTAATTGTTTTTAATAGGTTTTATTATGAACAACCATCTTTTGTTTACATAGCATTTACCTGTCTTCAAATTATAGATTGTGACAAATCCATTTAGATAATTTTAATACCCAGTTCTTCGCATTAACATTTTATTTAAAATTTTTTGTGAATAATTTAAAAGCGTTATCACATTTCCTTGGAATAGGTTGAATGGGCATCATGTAAATAATGGGTCACCCATTAAAGCCGAAGCGGTCATCAGCGGCGGCAGCGGTGAGTTTGCGGTTTCGTTCATATCGGCCCATGCGCCGGCTCCTTTGACGAACACGTATGCCGAACCGGATTCAGAGCCGCCGTCGTCGTCGTGATAAGCGCCGACCACGGCGGTATCGCCGCTGATGGCCACGGAGTAGCCGAAGTTGTCATTAGCGGCGGCATCGGATGCGGTGAGTTTTGCGGTTTGGGTCATATCGGCCCATGATGCGCCTTTGACGAACACGTATGCCGAACCGGAGTCAGAGCGCCGTCGTCGTAATAAGCGCCGACCACGGCGGTATCGTCGCTGACGGCCACGGAGCTGCCGAAGCGGTCATCAGTGGCGGGGCAAATGGAAATGCTCGAAACAATGTAGGGGCAATCCCTTGTGGTTGCCTGATTAAGGGGATTTCTTAATCCGTATAATCAATCCTAATCAGTAATTCGGATTTAAAAAAGTGTAAACTACTTTGAGCCTCCTATGAAGGATGCCAAAAAACCTCCGAGGTTTTGGAAACTTCGGAGGTCTGATGCCGGAAACTTATGGCCAAGCACTTATATTGGGTTATCACTTTTCAGGGCCGCAGCGGGATAGAATCCTCTCCCGATTTAATATCGATTTCCATTCTTCTTTGATAAATTTCAAACAGTTTCCAACGCACTACGGGTATATCCAATAACATGGCACTTGGAATTTGATAAATTTCGGTGGGTTCTGTCACGCGCACTTGAAATAAGCTGGCTCTTTTGAACATCACCGATTCTTCCCCGAAAAAATGCCCGGCCGTTAATGTCTCGAACACTTCGTCATCAATATAGCGCTCCAATTTTCCGTTTTTAATCAATGAAATTCCGGGTAGAACCTCTTTCGGGAAAACCCAACCCGAAGGGTATTGATGAAAATTCATGGCTTGGGCTAACCGATATTGCGTGGGGTAGGATACGACTTCACCAAATAACCATGTTTTTTGCAGAAATTCACGGTTATCCTGTAAGCGTTTGATATCTGAATAAAGATTGTTGCGTTTTACGAAATTAAAATACAGATTGCCTGGAAGGCGCAACGCCTGAACGAAATTAGTGGCGCGGTAGGTGCCAATTGAGGGTACCTGTTCCAAACCGGATATTTCGCCGATAAGAGCGCCTGCGGACAGAATATTATGAACCCCCAGGTCAGTTTGAATCAGTTCGATATTTCCTGTGATGATCAGGTAAACATCTTCATGGATATCACCCCCCCGGAGTAAAATTGACTCCGGGTTGAACTCTAATAACTGGTTATTGGATAAAATTTTCAGTTGATACGTCGGGGCGGAAGGAAAATACGCTTGTAAGAATTGAAATGCGATTGATTGGGCATAATTATGGGTCGTCGGAATTAAGATATCCACCATTCCGAAAGGCGCGCCCGAACCGATCTCTTTTTGCTCGTTGCTCAGTTCATCAGTGGTGTGTGAAAGAATGATTTTAACAGAGGAATCATTTTTGAAATCATCAGCATCCCCGTGAATCATACCTCCGCCCACATCAATTTTCTTTAGGTGAACCCTCCTCTGATATTCCTTTTTAATCCGATCATAAAATTCCCGTGTGATTCCGTTTTCAGTATTGTCATCTGTAATCATGCCTTCTAAAACACTCAGAGCGACAATATCGGCCAAATGGGCATAATACTGAAAGCCGTCTTCCCATAAAGTGCGGAAGAAAAAGATGCTGGTTTCCACGGGATGGGGTGAAAACACCGGCCTGATTTCCAAACCGTCTATATCGTTCCATTTGTCAAAATCAAGATCGTGAACTTCAAAATAGTCAAACAGATTTTTTTCATCAATGGACATCAACGCCGCCAGTTTACGACTTACCGATTTTCGAACCAGCTTGGTGGCATAATATTTGATTCGATGGTCAGCCCGCATTAAGGTGGTGAAACCTGCAAAATGATCATCATGTGCATGGGTGTGGAAAATACCTTCAATTTCATTGACGCCGATTCCCAATGCGCCGAGACTGTAGAGTACATTAGGGCCTGCGTCAATGAGATAAATTTTGCCCTGGAACATCAGGATGCTTGACATGCAAGGATGATTTACGTTCCAGCCATCCCCTTCCCCGGAATGAATCACGGCAAAATATTCGCGTTTGATACGATGGAAATTTAAGGGGTAAGCCGATCCGTAAGTTTCATGGGGCGCCAAATTTAAATCGACCTTCACTTTTTCATCTTTATATTCGAATTCAAACACATTCAGCCTGAGACGGCGGACAAACACACTGTTTCTGATCTCAACGGCTTCGTTTTCGATTATCCGCGTATCTAACAGTTCTTCCGGCCCATGAATTTTTCCAAAAGCGAATTTCAATTTAAGACGCATCATTTCATGGGCGCGATCCTGATCTATACCGGCTTTTGTGATTTCTTCTTCGGATACAAGGCCATAATTGCCCCGATAGATATATTTCATCTGTGCTTCGACCTGTTCATCAAGGCCGATCAGCATCGGCTTTATACCTGTGTTATTAGGATGGTTCGGGATTATCATTCCCTGTTTATACAGCATTTGCAATACCGGAAATTCGGCCAAATTGGCAAAAGTTCCGTTCTGTAACAGCACATCGGATAAAAGGACAACATTAGGGCCTGTTTCAAAAGTGAAATTATCCTTTTCTTTGGTTATGATTAAGCCGCGTTTCATCAGGTGTTTGACACTATCTGCCGGGCAACCGCATAAAACAGATATATCCGCCTCCGGGACCACTACCAGATAAACACCGCTTGTCACTTGAATTTTATCTATTTTCGCCATTGTCCCCCCTTTGCTGTTAATCTCCGATGTTTTGAAAAAAATATTCTAGTTGAGTATATTTTTTGGGAAAATTCCTAAAGTGTAAAGTGATAAGTTTCGAGTTATTCCCTGACATGTTGTGATCCCAATTCCTTAAAATACTATACTTATACACAATCCATGTCACTTATCAATAATCAGCGTCACCGGCCCGTCATTGACCAAACACACTTGCATCATCGCGCCGAAACGACCGGTTTTAACTGTAATGTCTTTATTTTGAATCAGACTGACGAAATGGTGGTAAAGCACTTTGGCTCGTTCCGGTGAGGCGGCATCCTTGTAAGAAGGTCGTCGGCCCTTGCGGCAGTCCCCCAGTAAGGTGAACTGTGAAACAACGAGTATAGCGCCGCCAGTGTCTGAAATCGACCGATTCATTTTACCTTGATTATCTTCAAAAATACGCAGATTGCATATTTTATCTGCCAGGTAGGCTCCATCCTGCTCAGAATCACCCTTGGCAATACCAAGAAGCACTAAAAGGCCCCGGCCGATTTCGCCGACTACCTGGGACTCAATTTTAACACTGCTTTTAAGAACCCTTTGGATGACTGCGCGCATAATCGGTTAATTCGGTCTAATCAGACCCGTCAGATAATTCCCTTTGCAAAAGCTCTTCCGCGAGATCGTTATAATCACTGGCACCGTGACTATTCGGTTTATAGAAAACAACTGGCACACCCGCTTCGGCACTATCAGCAATCGTTGTGTTTATCCTGATTTTGGTTCTAAAAAGCAAACCTTTATATTTTTCATCAGCCTTTATTTTTTCCAGGACATTCCGACTGACTTTCGTACGGTTATCGAAAAACGTTGCGATAATACCGGTTATCCGAATAGCAGGGTTGATTTCCTTTTTGATCATATCAAGCGTATCAAATAATCCCGCCAAGGCGTTAAAAGAATAGGGATGTGTCTGGCATGGGATCAACACTTCCTCAGCAAACGCAAATACATTGACAGTGAGAAGCGATAGGCTGGGCGGTGTATCAATAAGGATGAAATCATATTTATCGGCCAGTCCTTCAAGCCCTTCCCGCAGTTTTTCTTCCCTGCCGTCCTGATCATAAAGTTCAATATCCGCACCTATGAGATCGGAACTGGAAGGTATCACATCAAGGCCCTCCCATTGGGTGTGAATAATTGCCACATTCGGATCGATTTCTTCTGAATTGGTAATAATATCATAAGAGGTTAGCATCTCTTCGTCTGATTCAATCCCCATTCCTTTGGTTGCATTGCTCTGGGGGTCTATATCAATGATTAATACTGTTTTGCCCTCTCGATATAATGCCGCTCCGAGATTTAATACCGTCACTGTTTTTCCTACGCCGCCTTTCTCATTGGCGATGGCAATAATTCGGGCTTTTTCAGATTCCATCCCGAAAACCTCCTCTAATTTTGATTGTCAATTAAACGGCTTCTGGTGATATCCATTTTATTCATAATTAGCACTGCCCTATACTCTGTTTCTGCAATCTTGGCTAAGGCAATGCCTTTATCCGCTTCTCGTGCGGTTAAATATGTATCAATACGAGATGTATCTAAAAAATATGTCTGGAATGAGTCTTCAAGCGCATTACAGACTGATTCCGAATACACTTTAATTAGTTTGAGCATGTACTGAAATTTGAGATTTTCCCGGTAGCTTTTAAAATTGAAAGTGACTGATTTTTTAGTATCACGCTTCATTCTTAACACCGCGTTCTCCAATGCCTGAATTTTCTTTTGTTTTTCAGATGGAAACGGTTTTTTAAATATTTTTTTGGCCAGGCCCATCGCCCAATAGGCTCCTACACGCATTATCGCTTCCGTTTTAACCAAAGCGCTATAATGCATGGATGCAATTATCGGCGGAACGGATAGCTTGGCATCGGCCTTTATCGCATCAATTCGGGGAAATTGAATTCCCGATCGGGTCAGATGTTCTGATTGTAATTCCACTTGTTCAGCAGCGGTAGTAAACTCTTCGAATATTTCTTTTATCATAAGATCATAGGGTTTGGCAACTGATTCAATATATTCTATGATTTTTATCTCTTGGTTATTTAAAAAACGAATTATTTCGGGATGAATTTGTTCGACTAAAAAGGTGTCCAATTGGTGCTTAAACTCCTGGAAAACAAGATATAATACGCTCGAAACACTATCGGTTGAAAGCTGTTCCTCATATTGCGCATATTCAACCTGATAATTTTTTACAAAATCAAGGCTGCTTCTTAAAATAGAACCGCTATACAAGTCAAAAAGGCGGTCAACCTCCCTGGTAACATCATATTTCATCTTTTGAGCGGCACCATCCACTGCCCGACGGATAACGCGTCCGAGTCCTTCCATCTTTTCCTGATACACGTCTATTTTATGGGAAAGCGCTTTCGCAAACAGAGCATCTTTATTTAATACCGTGCGGTTAATTTTTAATTGTCGGTTTAATCCCTTTATAATTGATTCTTGATGCACCATTATATTGGTAAAGAGCAGTGCAAAACGTTCGCTGGTCAGTTTTTGTGATAAGGATGTTTCTAAGCGCTCAGTTTCTTTGTCGGAGAACGCAATTAACTCTGACTCATGTTGCCATTGTGAAAATATCAGTTGCTCTTTTGGTGATAATCGATTTTCCTGAGTTCTGAATAAATTAAATAATGCGGATATGGCATAAACAGATGCATCTTTTTTTATCAAAGCAATCTCAGCCGAAATCTTCCGGACAAGAATATTGAGTTCATTGTACGAATCATGTTCATTAAAATCAAAATTAATAATAAACATGATATTTTTCCTGATCCCCATTTTCCTGATAACCGATAAGAAATCAATATCAGCACGTCTTAGTCCGGTGCGACTGCTCACCACATAAAGAATCAGGTTGGCGGAAAGCAGATACTGCTGAATAAATGTGAAATGTGACGGATTAATGGAATCGCTTCCCTGGCAATCGGCAATTTCAATATCTCCAAATCGTTTAAGGCTGTCAATTCGGATTTGAACATCTTTCAAATAAACAGCCAATGCATCATTGCTCACGAATAGTTGATGGGTGGCAAACCGCTCATCTTGATATTCTAATGTCAGATTGTCATCACATGAAGAGATGGCTTCCAGGGCTTTTTCATATCCATCAAGATAAGAAGCGAGCAGGACGCTATTTTCATTACGAGCGTCATTTGTGATAAGAAATGTCCCCCCATTAGAATTCAGCAATGCCGCCAAAGCGTTCTTAAGATCGGAGCGATCCTTTTCACGCCTGATGTCGAATCCTTCTTCCGGAGGTTTCCACACGGATGTGGAAGGGAACAATACCAGTGCGCGTCGGATTTCAGCGTTAATGTCATCCCAGGACTTAAAAAATAGTTGCGCCTTCAGTGATTGTCCCGGATGGATTCGTGTAATAATCGATGTCACAACACCGGCGCCGCGTTTTAGATAATCACCTTTAAGCAGTGAGTTGATAAAGGTGCTTTTACCCGATTTAATCGGACCGACAACCGCAATCCGCAGCCGTTCCCGGACTAACTGTCGCCGTATTTCGGAACATTGTTTTTCCCAATGTCGGAAAGTTTTATCTGAAATAAACAAAGTGGCTTTGGCACTGGAAAGCAGATCGGACAATTCATCATTAATTGCTAAGATGTCATTTTTTGTGTCATTACAAGCACTCATTGTGTTTTTTATCCGCTTTGGAATTCGTTACCATACCGTATTTTTTACGGAACGGAATTCCTCTTATAAACTTTCAGATGAATACCCGATGCTAATAACGTCTAAGAACACTCTTCCTCAATCATTTTGCATGCGATTTCAGCTACGCGGAAACTGGCACCTGAACCACCGAGAAAAGAACGAAGACCCAGAAGCTCATTACGAATTCGCCGAAGGGCGTTTGGGTTATTTAACATAAGACTGACTTCAGTTGCAATATTAGTAGCGGTTACACGTTTCTGAATCAATTCGGGCACTAGCGCCTTACGCGCGATGAGATTGACAAGCCCGATATAGGGCACTTTTATCAGTATCCGACCCACCTGGTAACTTAAAGAAGACACTTTATAAATGATAACCATCGGCGTTCCGGAAATGGCAGCATCCAACGTGACAGTGCCAGACACAGCAATCACCAAAAGACATCCGGAGAGGATTGCATCAATGTTGTTATCCGCAATTTCAAATTCCGCCTGGCCTTCTGATTCAGATAAAGCTGCTTGCACTTGCTTTTTATTTACCGACGGGGCGACCGAAATGACAAAGTGTAAGTCTGGGTTGCGTTTCGCCAATATTTGAGCAGATGCCAACATAACGGGCAGATGTTCGGAAACTTCACGGTCACGTGACCCAGGTAAAATTCCGATCACACGCTTAACGCTTTCATAAAGCCGCTTTTGTGACTTCTGATTTCTGATTTCACGCTTAAAACCAGACGTATCTGCCAGCGGATGCCCCACAAAGGTTACAGGCACTTGTTGCTTATGGTAAAATGCGGCTTCAAAAGGCAAAATAACGGCGATATGATCCACTCTTTTTTTGATCTGTTTAACCCGTCCCGATCGCCAAGCCCATATTTGGGGACTGATATAGTACAAGACCGTGATACCTAAGCGTTTTGCAGTTTTAGCGACATTAAGGTTAAAATCAGGAAAATCGATCAGGATCAAAAGATCGGGACGAAGGGCTTTAAGCATATTTTTTGTAAGGCGTAACGTATTTAACAGGTGTGTTGCCTTAGAAAATATTTCGGTAATGCCGACAACAGACAGGGAGGACGCTTCTGCTAAAAGACGTACACCGGCCGCTTGCAGTGATGGGCCCCCGATACCGCAAAAAAACAGTTCGCGCTTTTTCAGACGCATCGCTCTGACAACTTTAGCACCGTGCATATCTCCGGAAGTTTCACCGGCAATAATCATCACACATTGGGGTTTCAATAAATTGTACTCCGCTTCAAATGAAAGCAAACGCACAGGTAAAATGCATAATAGAATTAGTATTCTTTGCTTATTCTTGAAAATACCTGTAATGCACCTGGTTGGTTTTATTGATTTGTTCCATAATACTTAATGCAATATTGAGAGCGTTGCGGCCGACCGAGCCGTTTACTTCAGGTGCTTCACGATGTTTAACAGATTTGACAAAGGCGTTTAGCTCTTCTTGCAGAACATCTTCATGAGTAAAACGAATCTGTTCAATCTCTGCGCCTGGCAATATCCCCTTTCCGGGCTTACCATTTTTACGGATAATGTCAACTTCCTGGTTGGCAAAATCGACTGATATATACGCATCTTTTTGAAACAATCTGATTTTACGTTCGTTACGCATGGATATCCGGCTGGCAGTGACATTGGCAACGCAGCCAGTTTCAAATTCGAGACGCGCATTGGCAATATCCGTATGCCCGGAAATAACCGACACACCGGCAGCATGAATCTGTTTTATATTCGAGTATACGAAATTAGTAATGATATCAATGTCATGGATCATCAAATCCAGCACGACACTGACATCTGAGCAGCGCTCTTTGTAAACACTCAAACGATGGGATTCAATAAAAGCCGGTTTTTTAATAATATCCTTAAGAGCGACAACCGCCGGATTAAAGCGCTCAAGATGACCTACTTGGATAATCAAGCCTCGGGCTTCAGCCGTTTTAATCAGTTCATCCGCTTCTTGAAGCGTCACGGTCATCGGTTTCTCAATCAAAACATCAACACCTTTGGTCAGAAAATCCCGGCTAACCCTGAAATGTTCCGGCGTAGGCACCGCGATGCTTACAGCATCGACTTTATCAATAATATCTTGATAATTAAAATAGGGATGCGTATTTAATTTTTCAGAAATTTTTTGGGCTTTCGATAAATCGATATCAGCTACTCCGACAAGATCGACGTGTTTCATGCGTGCATACTTCTCCGCATGAAATTTTCCCAAGTAACCGACGCCAATGACCCCTACTTTCAACTTTTGCATATTTCCAGTTTTTACCCTTTACTTTGCGACTATAGTCATGTCTGACAGATTGGCTCGGGCAATCATCTCATGACGATTAAAAACCACCGCTTTGCCGGCTTCAATTGCCAATACTTTGATATTTGCCCGCCGCATCGTTGTAATGGTGTCCACTCCGACAGCCGGCATATCAAAGCGTGTATCCTGATTCGGCTTGCAGCGTTTTACTACGATAGCATGTCCCTGTCCTAATTTTCCACCGCGTAAAATAGTGGCATCGGTACCATCAATGGCTTCAACGGCCAAAACGGAACCACCGCCAACAACGACGCATTGGCCGATATCCAGTTTCCCGATTTCATAAGCAATTTCCCAGCCGAACTCAATATCATTCTTTTCCGAACGTCTGGGCTGACGGCGCGTCCAACATCCGGCGGCCGCTAACATGTCAGGCAAAAATTGGGTTGCCGGTTGAACGCGAATACCTTTTTTCTCAAGCACGCCGGCAAAGACGCTTAACAAACTGTCATCATGCGTATGACGCAGATTAGCTAAGAGAGATATCGCCAGCGTATCCGGCTTTACATCTGTAAATATCCGGGTCTTATTAACAGCTCCCATCATGACTGTCTGATTTACACTGTTTTTTTTGAAAAATTTGATCAACCGACGGATTTGGCCTAGGTGAAGCCTTATGACCGCCTGGGCATGTTTATCCAAAAGAGGATCGGCCTCATTAACATAAGCTGCCACATAAACAGCGTAGCCTTTTGATATGGCCTCTTTTAAAAAAAGAAGGGGGAATTGGCCGCTTCCTGCGATTAAGCCAATACGCTTCAAAACAAAATCCAAAAGGTAGGTGAAAAAAGGTGGTTTAAATAGATGGCTGTTATCCCCTGGTGTTTAGCATCCTGTTCAAAAATTATGGAAAGATTAAGCATCCTTAAGAACCCCATCGGGGCGGCATATTTGTTGTAAGTCGGCCATTTTCCATCAGAGCCCCATCGGGGCGGCATATTTGTAGTGTAATTACACATATCCTGTTATGTTGCTACAAATATTCCGTCCCGATGGGACTCTGACGAGATATTAGCCCGTTGATTCTACAAATATTCCGTCCTGACGGGGCTCTGAATGAATTGCACAGCTCGAAAAATTTTATCATTTCTTTGAATAGGATACGTGTTTAGCACGATTATATTACAAATAAATCCCAAATTTAAGATAGTCAGCGGAACACGGAGTATCCATGCCGAACAGTAATTTTCAATTAACGAGTGACCCCTCTTTGGGATGATTGTAAAAAATGGATAAAATTGATGACTTCGGGAACTTGATCGACTTCAGCTTTCACCCTTTCAATGGCCTCATTCAACGTCAAACCAATGCGAAAAATAATTCGATAGGTTCTTTTCAAGGCTTTTATTGTATCAGCTTCAAAACCGTAACGTTTCAATCCTACGCCATTAAGTCCATGCAGTTTCGCCCGGTCACCGGCTGCAATCACATAAGGTGGAACGTCTTTGACAACGGCGGATTTGCCTCCGACAAAGGCATGTTCGCCAACACGTACAAATTGATGAATTGCCACCAGACCGCCTACTGTGGCAAAGTTTCCAATGGTTATATGGCCAGCCAGTGTGGTATTATTAGAAAGTGTGACATGCTGACCGGTTTTACAATCGTGGGCAATATGAGAGTATGCCATTAAAAAATTATGATCTCCGATTTCAGTAAGCCCGCCTCCAAAACCAGTGCCGCGGTGAATAGTGACAAATTCCCTTATAATCGTACCTTTACCTATTTTAATGTGGGTTTTTTCACCTTTGAATTTAACAGACTGTGGCACTGCGCCAATTGCAGCAAATTGATAAATTTGACAATCAGCGCCGATAGTAACATATTTTTCAATCACCACATGGGAACTGATAACGGTTCCAGACTTAATTTTAACATCGTCTTTAATAATCGAATATGGCCCGATTTCGACATTTACGTCGACTTGTGCTTTAGGGCTGACGATGGCCGTTGGGTCAATCATTTTTATCTCCATAACTGGCCATTAATTCGGCTTCGGCCACCACAGTTTCATTAACATAAGCGACACCTGCCATTTTCGACACATTGGCGCGTTGCCTCAAAAATCGGCATTTTATAATGAGTTGGTCTCCCGGTGTAACTGGTTTTCGAAATTTGACTTTATCCATACCCATAAAATATACTAAGGTCTTTTCGGAAAAATCTGGCAATGAAGCATGAAGCAGCATAGCTCCCGCTTGAGCCATTGCTTCAATGATCAGTACTCCTGGCATAATCGGATTTTTGGGAAAATGACCTTGAAAAAAAGGTTCGTTGATCGTTACATTCTTTAAAGCCGATAATGATTTTCCAGGCGTGATGTCAAAAATACGATCAATCATTACAAATGGATAACCATGTGGTAAAATATCCATTATTTCCTGAATATTATATTTTTTACGCGAATTACTTTCCAATTGCTTCACCTTTTATCTGTTTCGATAGCATAAGGAACGGGGACGAAATAACTTCCACATTCCGGATTGCAAACCACAGTTTGCGATGCTGTGACGCAAACT
>JAOZRC010000709.1:2976-3193 GCA_029940345.1 Desulfobacterales bacterium | reverse complement strand
TATTATGAAGGATGCCCAATTCCCTATATTTTTAATTGACCGGATTCCATTTATAGTATAAATTTGTTTGGTTGCATTGAGGAGATGCAAGCTGAAGCTTGCGCTCCGGAGTTCAATCTTCAGTTTGATAGAGCAAGCTGTAAGCAGATCATTATATTCAGCGGCTACCAACATAAGCTGGGACACTAAATGTAGGCGTAGGTTGGGTTGAGGAACG
>JAOZRC010000709.1:0-2966 GCA_029940345.1 Desulfobacterales bacterium | reverse complement strand
CGAATTCAGGCTGATGTCAGGTTTCGTTCCTCAACCCAACCTACGTATGTCCCGCCTTATGTTGGTAGTCTATTCAGCGACTCCTTATGAAACCCAAACATGATAAAAATTTACAGAAGCAACCGTATTGAACGACTTATTGACGCTCTCGTTTCTGTGTTGCAAAATCCGTTAGAATCTCTCGCCGAACCTGAACTGATTGGAATCCACAGCCAGGGATTGCGCACTTGGTTGGCAACCGAGATGGCTGAACGACTGGGCGTATGGGCGCATACCAAGGTATTGTTCCCTCGTGATCTTGTTAACACCCTTTTAGCGAAAGCCCTTGCAGAACCATTATCCGCTGAAGAACCGTTTCAACCGGACAGAATGACTTGGTGCATCATGGCGCTGCTTGCCCGACAAGATGCGTCGAACAGGTTAGATTCGGACGGTTTTGAAACTCTGAAAGCCTACCTTAGTCCCCCTGGTCAAAGTAATGCCCAAACAGGTGTTACCGACCTTAAACGATTTCAATTATCCCAAAAAATAGCCGCTCTCTTTGATCAATATCTGATTCACCGTCCGGAAATGATTTTAGCGTGGGAAACCCTGCCTGAAGATGCGTGGCGTATTGATGCTGAAAACAGGTGGCAGCCATTGCTTTGGCGTGCCCTTTGTAAGATCAGTACAGAAGCGCTCGGAAACGACCATCTGGCGGCCCGAGTCTTTCGTTTAAGTAAAAAATTGCGTTCCGGCGGTATTTCTGGCAGCACACTCCCGGAACGTATCTCTCTTTTCGGTATCGCCACGCTTCCGCCGCTTTATATGAACGTACTTGCGGCGCTTTCTGAACTGACCGAGATAAATCTGTTTATTTTAAGCCCTTCGGATAAATATTGGTCCCATATCCGTTCTCAAAGGGAAATCACCCGTCAAAAGGGCGCGCACAACCAAGACCCGGATAAAATCAAAGAGACGCTTCATTTTGAAGAGGGCAACACGCTGTTGGCGACCCTCGGCCATTTGGGACGCGATTTTCAAAACATGCTGGAAGATACGGCTTATCAAGAGCCTTTTGATAATCTGCACGAAGACCCACTAGCGCCGGATACCTCTGAAGCGGCAAAGCCTGAATCGGTAATCACGGTTTTACAGTCTGACATCCTGAATCTCAGGCAGCGCTGCAAAAATTCCGAAACAGCGGCATCGTTGTCAATTGACCGGAAGGATTTATCCATCACTGTTCATTCCTGCCATAGTCCTTTAAGAGAAACGGAAGTGCTTTATGATTTGCTGTTAAACCTGTCAGACCGCGACCCGGCCTTAAATCCGGATGATATTGTCGTAATGACGCCGGATATTGAGCGTTATGCGCCGTTTATTGATGCTGTGTTCGGCGGAGACGCAGATGATGCGCCCTTGATTCCTTACACTATCAGTAATCGCAGTATGCGCCAAGAAACCGCGGTGGCGGATGTTTTTATGGCCATTATCAATTTGGCACAAAACCGCGTTACAGTTCAGGAAGTCATAGATATCCTGTCTGCGGATGTGGTGTTGGAAAAATTTCAGCTTGAACCCGGGGATATTGAAACGGTGCGGCATTGGATGTCTGAATCCGGAATTCGATGGGGGATCGACCGCGATCATCGCCAGGCGATGAACCAGCCGGATGCCAATGAAAACACCTGGCGGTTTGGCCTTGACCGCTTACTTTTGGGGTATGCCATGCCGGGTGTGGATAAGACGCTTTTTAGAGGTATTCTGCCATACAGTGAAATGGAAGGCGATGTCACCCAGGTTTTGGGACGGGCGGCTCATTTTTGCGAATTGCTTTTTGGTACCATTAAAAGACTTCGTTATTCGTACACCATGCAGGAATGGAGCGATGTGCTAAAGCGGATTCTCTCAGAGATGATCATACGCACTGGCGACAACGAATTTTGGCATCAGCGCATTCGGGATATGTTGGATAAAATGGCAGCGCAGGCATCGGAAGCCGCCAATTCACTCCATTTAACGGATGAACCGCTGGCTTTAAAAATTGTCAACCAGCTACTTTCTGAGTTTATTGAAAAAACACCGTCATCGCAAGGCTTTTCACAAGGCGCTGTGACGTTTTGCAATCTGTTGCATAATCGCTGCATCCCTTTTAAAATTGTTTGCCTGATGGGAATGAACGACGGCCAGTTCCCTCGTTTTGCACCGGCAATCGGATTTGATCTGATGGCGCAACACCCCAAGCCGGGGGACCGCTCAACACGCGGTGATGATCGCTTTCTTTTCCTGGAAACGTTGCTTTCGGTGCGTGAAAAATTGATTATCACCTATTGCGGCCAGGATGTTCAAACCAATGATGAAATCGGCCCTTCCGTCGTGGTAAGCGAACTTTTAGATGAAATTGAACAAGGTTTCATTTTACACGCTTGCGCAGGCGATGCGGATTCAATCAAAGATTATCTTATTACCCAACACCCGCTGCAACCATACAGTCCGAAGTATTTCAGAAAAGATGTCCCCGAACTTTTCAGTTATTCACGTCTGAATTTTGAATCTGCCCTGGCTCTTATGGGAGAACCTGCCGGAATAAAGCCATTTGTCAGCCACACGCCGGAACATGAACCGGACAAAGTGGAAACAGTCAGTGTGGATGATCTGGTTTATTTTTTTAAAATGCCGGCTCGTTTTTATCTGAACCGCCAGTTAGGTGTCTATCCCGGCCGCACGGCCGATGAAATTGCGGAAAGGGAACCGTTTCGGTTGAATCCTTTGGAATCGTATCAGATGGGTGAAGCGCTTTTAGAACAGGCTGTCAAAGGGAACGAGCCGGATGAATGGTTTCCGTTAATGCGTGCTAAAGGAGCGCTGCCCCTTGGAGCCGCCGGAGAAATTGCGTATCAGAAAATGGCTGACGCGGTTGCTCCGGTAGCCGCGGCGGTTCTCGAGGTAATTAGCGGTAGCCCGCTTGAACCGGCGCTTGTGGA
>JAOZRC010000708.1 GCA_029940345.1 Desulfobacterales bacterium | reverse complement strand
TTTTGAGAAAGCGGCGCTTGCGGTGAGCAAAGGTGAGCTTGACAGGTTGGAGTTGCTCAGTCGTTCCCTGTTCGACACCGTGGCAGACATCAGGGGATATGCGCGGCAGAGCATCTGGCCGGATATAAAAAAACGCTTCGCAGCGCGGTTGGTTATTGATCCGGATCGAATTGTCGCATCTATGCGGGTTGTAACGATCCTGTGGCTCACCTATCTTCTCTGGATATATGTAAATCCGCCTGGACACTCGGTGTTTGTCGTGCTTACCGTCACTATTGCCATGGCTGCTGCAATGCTGCCCATGGTGCCTGCAACAGCCCTGTTTTTTCCTTTCATGGCCGGGTGCTTCTATTCAGGAGTGCTGTATCTCTTTATTATGCCGCAGTTGTCCGGCTACTTGCAGTTAGGCAGCATGATATTCATCTTCACCTTTGCCATCTTTTATATCTTTTGGCAGCCTCAGCAAGCGCTTTCACTATTGGCTATCAGCAGCGCATTTCTTATTTTCACCTTTATCAAGAACGAGCAGACCTACAATTTTTCAGCGTATGCCAATACTGTTGCTTCAATGATGCTTGGAATATGCGTTATAATCGTGTGTTATTATATTCCAACATCACCGCGTCCGGAAAAAATATTCCTGCGCTTGCTGAACCGATTTTTCAGGCATAGTGAGTTTCTTCTCTCCGGTATGGCTCCGGACTCCGGGAAAAGAACCAGCCTTATGAAACAATGGAAAACTGCGCTGTACGGCAGCGATCTGTCTGCACTGCCAGTCAAGTTGGCGGCATGGGGCGCAAGGATCGATCATCGGAGTTTTCCCAACAATAGTCCTGAACAGGTTCAGGCCCTGGTGGCGGCATTGCATGAACTTACTCTGAGGATTAAGGCCGTGCTTGACGCCGGGGACCAGCCCCAGGCCGATCACCTTGTGAAAGAATTACAGGATGACGTTCGGGCCTGGCGGCTTCTGATCGAGAAAGAATTCGGGCTGTGGGCGGCCAGTCCTGAAACCGCAGTTGAATCAGGTGCAGACATACCGGATCGACTGGCAAAACGGCTGGCTATCCTGGAAACACGCATCAAGGAAACTTTTGCTCTTGAAGGTAAAGGCACTCTCAATTCCGATGATTATGAAAATTTTTACCGCCTGCTTGGCAGTTATCGGGGACTGTCGGAGTCTGGGGCCAAATATATACAAATCGGTGGGAAGATTGACTGGGTACATTGGCAGGAAGGGCGCTTTTGAATGCTTATGATAACAATTTAAAGGGGACGAAACAATGCAACTGATTCCAAGTGAATTCGCCATAGGCGGCATCTTTTTTCCGCCATTGCTTATCGCCGCTCTTCTCGGTGTGGCAGCCACGATGCTCACAGTGAAGTTACTCAACCGCTATCGGTTGTCCCGTTTCTTCTTTTATCCGCCTTTGGTATTTCTTGCATTGGCTGTGATCTTTACCGGTCTGATCGGCTCCTTTGTTATTCCGGTGTGATTTCTTGTATTATCAGTTACTGATTTTCCCACAGTCTGTATATTGAGGATGTTTATAAACGAAGCCTGTCAACTCAATAAGGTAAGCTATGAATAAAAATTTCCGGAAAATTGTCTTGACTGCCATTGTCGTCCTGATAGCTGTCGGGATCGCTATTTTCCGCTACCGGGACTATGTAACCAATCCCTGGACCAGGGACGGTCAGGTTTGCGCCCAGGTCATTCAGATCACCCCGCGGGTGTCCGGGCCGATTATTAACCTGCCGATCAAGGATAACCAGGTTGTCAAGGCCGGCGACCTGTTGTTCGAGATTGACCCACGCACCTTTGAGGCTGCGGTAAAGCAGGCCCGGGCAGTTCTGCAACAGGCTCAAGTGATGGTTGATGAGGCTAAGGACGAAGTGAAGCGGGCGAAGAATATCAGGAAAAAGGAAAAGGGCGCTCTGTCAGAGGAGGAGTTCATCCACAGGAAAAATACACTCCGCGCAGCAGAGGCCTCGGTGCTTAGCAAACAGAGTTCGCTCGAAAATACGCAACTGAATCTGGAGTTCACCCAGATGCGGGCCTCAGTCGATGGCTATATCACTAACCTGAATCTCCGAAAGGGCAGCCAGGCAGTGGCCAATCAGCCTGTACTTGCATTGATCGATATCAACAGCTTCTGGATTCATGGATTTTTTAAAGAAAATCACATTGAGGGTATGCATAGCGGCAGCCGGGCGATCGTAACGCTGATGAGCTACCCCGGTAAACCGCTGGAAGGCAGGGTTGACTCCATTGGCTGGGGTATTGCTCAACAGGACGGCAGCACCGGCTTTAATCTGCTGCCTGCCATCAGTCCCACATTCGAATGGATACGACTTGCCCAACGCATACCTGTACGCGTTCACCTCACGAATGTGCCCGAGGAGATCAAGCTGCGCGTCGGCGCCACCGCCTCGGTCCTGGTTATAAAGGGAAAGAGCGGCAGTGAGAGCGAATCACCTGTAGTTGCAGCACCGCGCGGCTTGCTGTGACAACGTTAACTAAAATATGAAATAAAGTTGTAGGGTGGGTGGAGTGTAACGCAACCCACCATTTAGCTAAAATATGATTGAAAGGAGAATATTATGAGTAAAAAGTATTTGATAGTCGGCGGAGTTGCCGGCGGAGCATCAGCAGCAGCCAGATTAAGAAGATTAGGCGAAGATGATCAAATTGTAATGTTTGAAAGAGGTCCGAATGTATCATTTTCAAACTGTTGTTTGCCTTACCATTTAAGCGGTCAAATTAAAAATGCGGAAGACCTTGTGTTGATGGACCCTGAAATATTCAAAGGACAATACAATATTGATGCAAGGATCAATAATGAAGTTTTATCAATTGACAGAACCAATAAAGAGGTTGAAGTAAAAAATCTCATTAGCGGTGAAACTTATAAAGAGTCTTACGACAAACTTATTCTATCACCCGGGGCAAATCCGATTGTGCCACCCATTCCGGGTATCGAAAAAGCCAATGTTTTTACGATAAGAAATGTGGTTGATATTGATAAACTGAATAAATTTATCAACAAAGTAAAGCCATCAAGAATAACTGTTATCGGTGGTGGCTTTATTGGTATCGAAGTTATGGAAAACCTTGTTGAAAGCGGGCATAAAGTGTCTTTGGTCGAAGCGCTTCCACAAGTGCTTAATCAGTTTGATTATGAAATGGTTC
>JAOZRC010000707.1 GCA_029940345.1 Desulfobacterales bacterium | reverse complement strand
TCGGTGATTCGCCCGATGCGGTTTTATTTTCCGAACAGTGGAGCCTGACACCGGCATTTCCAAAAGACGATCCCCGCTGGCCCTTGGCGACTTTTCTGATTGCCGAAAAATTACTTCAGCAAGGTCAGGCCGTTAACGCCCGCACACTCTATCGCGATCTATCCGCATGGGCCGGAAGCGATCCATATAACGACACCTGGGGCGGCAGCGGTTTGGCAATGGCAGCCTTGTGGCGCTGGGCCTGGTTGTTGAATCCTGAAAATAGCGTCCGGTCAGAGATAAAATATGTTGATAAGGATGAAGTTCAGATGCTGCTGACGCTGGCGGCCAAATTAAGACAAACGCGCTTTATGAGGGATATGCTGCATCTGCCCGACATGATTATCAGCACCCTGCCCCGGCTTGAAGAAGAGTTGGTGCGCAATATGGCCATTATTGCATATACTGCGGGAATGACTGACAAAGCTCTACAGCTCTTCTTGGAATACATGGCCATGGCAAGCGACGCCCCAAAGTCTGACATCGAAAAAAAGTTGTTAGCAACACTGACTGCTGACAAGGGACTGGCGTCGCTTGAACATATTTATCTGCTGTCTGCAAAGCGCTTATTTATTCTGAAAAAGTATTCCAAGGTAAAGAAATTATTGCAACCTTTGTTAAAAAGCGAGAATCTCCAATTACGGGCTGAAGCCGGTTTCTATCTGGCGCGTTTAAAACGGTATCAGGGATGGGGATGTAAAAAAATAACCCCTCTGATCGAACGGGTGCTTGAAGATGCGGAGCAGCCTGCGTTGATTCAAAAAGCGCTTTATGAACGTGCGCTGGTGTGCAAGCGTGCCGGCCGGCAGCGCAATATACCTCAGTTCAAGGATGATCTCACTCTGATCATCAATGAATTTCCTTCCGGCGAATGGGCGGATGATGCGCTATATCAACTGGCAAAGCATTATGAGACCCAAGGCGACCTGGACACCGCTTTAACCTACTACATGCGCCTGCGCCGTTTCCAGGGCCAAAACGATTGGATTAATTCGGCCTTTTTCAAACCGGCCATGGCGCTCTATGCACGGGGGACGCCCCAGGACATAAAGGATGCCCGCCAATTATTGACAGACCTTGTGGCAAAGCACCCTTCAGGCCCTTTCCATCGGGCCGCTTTATTCTGGAGGGCACGCATCGCCGAGCAAACCGGCGCTGACGCTGAAGCTGCCCATCTTTTTAAAACCCTGACAGTTCAGGCTCCGCATGATTATTATGGCCTGCGCGCCCGAATGCATCTTCTGACAGGGCCTACAGCCAAATCACAAACTGAGGTTGAACATCAGATTCAAGGGATGGCGGATATAGCCGCACCGAATCATCAAAAGCTTTCCGGGACATATCTGATTCCGAATTCACCTTATCATATAAGGCTTGCCTACGCCTTGAAAAGCGGCCTATATGAAGCCGTTGTACACGCCGCAAACCAATTACGCGATGTTTTTCCTTCTGATCGTCAAGAAGTGCTGCCCCTTGAAGCCCTCGAACAAAAGGATTTTTTAGTATCGTTATGTGTATTGCTTTCCCTTCGATTGGACGCCCTGGCAGCCAAAGACCGCCTTCCGGATTCTGAAAATTGTCTGAAAATCGCACAATCAGTCGGTCAGCAAGGTAATGATCAGTGCCTGGCCATGAATTTGGTAATCCTGACCGACCGTTCTTTTAAAGTCAAAACCGATGTTCACCGCCTAGTATATGATTCAATGACTGCATATCCGCCAATTTATCGCGATTTAATTCAAAAAGCCAGCCGTTTGTACGATACACCGCCGGAGTTGCTTTACAGTGTCATTCGGATGGAAAGTTTTTTCGATGCATCGGCCTTATCTACCCGCGGGGCACTAGGCTTGATGCAATTCACTCCGGCAACGTTTAATGTTTTGAATAAACGCTGGAAGCTATTACACCAAAGCGGCGTTGATTCACATGAAGCCTTTTTGTTGAACCCTGAACGATCTGTTGAACTGGGCGCGCGTTGGTTTAATCAGGAATTATTGAAACGGTATCATCGTAAGGGGTTTCATACGCAGGCGATAATCCTGGCGTTGGCAGATCATAATGCGGGGTATCCGGCAGTGCGTCAATGGCTACGTCGCTGGAAACAGCAGGGACGTCTGGATGATATTGAATACATGATCGAAACAATCCCTTTTATCGAAACACGCCTGTTTGTTCAACGGATTTGGGCTAGTATGGTGATGGTCAAGGCTATGGGTATGTTTAAATAGGATTTCAAAATGCATCTGCTTTTTAACCGAGGATTTACGCAAAAGATAAAGCATTTGATCAGTTGTCTGATCGTAGCATTTTCATTTTTTTTACTGTTAAATGTCTCCGGTTTTGCAGACACACGCGGCAAAATCATTCAACTGCATACCGCTCAGGGCGAAGTTGTCGATCTTTACGAAAATTCTTATGCGCTGGTGATCGGTAATGACAACTACATTTCTCCGCAATGGGGCAAATTACAAAACGCAGTTAATGATGCCACGGAAGTCGCCCTGGCGCTGGAGAAACATGGATTTGAAGTGACGCTTAAACAAAATCAGACCGCCGACCAGTTTAAAGATGTTTTTGTGCGCTTTTTTAACAAGCATGGCGGCAATGCGAAAAACCGTCTTGTTTTCTACTTTGCCGGACATGGGCACGCCATCGATCATCCGTATAAAAAACAGAGTAAAATCGGATATCTGGTAATGACCGACACGCCGCATCCGGATGAAGATATGAACGGTTTTGAAAGAAATAGCATTGAACTGGAGTTTATTGAGAAAAAAACCAATCTTGTTCGGGCTCATCACATATTGCTTCTGTTTGACAGTTGTTTTTCCGGGTCTGTTTTTGACACCATGCGCAGTGGAAGAAAGATTATGGTACCAGGCCATATTTATGAAAATGTCAAACATCCTGTCAGGCAGTTTATCAGCGCCGGGCGGGCCGAGGAACCGGTACCGGATGATAGTGTTTTCAAAAAGACCTTTTTAAACCTTTTAAACGGGGAGCATACCGAGACTGCCATGGACGGTTATCTCACCGGAACCGAGCTGGGATATTATCTTCAGAGGATCGTTATGGACGCAACCGGCAAGTGTCAACACCCGCAATACGCCAAAAGCCGTGAACCGTATTTGAACAAAGGCGATTTTGTTTTCGTCCT
>JAOZRC010000706.1 GCA_029940345.1 Desulfobacterales bacterium | reverse complement strand
CTTTTGCAGCCGATTTAAGACTTTTCAAACAGGCTCTAAACCATAAGCCTAAAAAAACTATGGTTTCAGTGTTCAGGTAGGCTCTGGTTCCTACGCTCCGGCGTGGGAACCCATGCTTTGACGCTCTGGCGTCATTGTGAAGCAGCCTCTCGTGCTTAATGTTCCGACGCCAGAGCGTCTCGGCATACATTCTGACGCCAGATCGTTGGAACGAGTAAGGCGTTGAAATTTGAGGTGAATATTCACATTGCTGTCTATTAGCTTGACGCGTATGCTTGATAAGGCTTAAACGGCAAACAGTGTTTTGATCATCGCAAGCTTTGGACGCGCGGAAGAAAGTTCAGGGTGAAGGCTTCATCGGGGAGGTCTCTTTGTTTCATTTTGGCAAAGATCATAACCGATTTATATCCTTTATGCAGCGGGCTGTCCGTCTCGACTACGGCAGGACGGACAATGTCGTTGCCGAAATCTGTAATTTTCTTAAAATAAAGGGTTTTAATCAGCATACCGGAAGATGCCAGACACTCAATTTTTGTAGGAAGCAGTTTTTGCTCATCCACCCACATTGTAACGCCGTCATAAGCGACCGCTCGGGTCTTGGCCTTCAAATGAAGCACTAAAAGGCCTTCCTGCCGCTCCGTTTTTTCACAATTGTATTCAGCGCTATAGTCAAGTCGCATGATATCGGCATTGTTGAATATTCCCCCGGTCACCGATTGAAGGCTGGTGATGCGGATCGGTTTGCCGACATTGGGAATGTAAAGCCACATATTTTCACCTAAACGCAACGTGGCCCGCCCTTTTTCACTGGCTGGAGATAAGAAAACCGATGCGATCCGGTCACGTCCTTTTTTAACCGAAAACATGATGAACTCTTTTTTAGAGCCGTCCGGTTCGATATTGATCAGCTTGCGAAACATCTCAAAGGCTTCGGGGGTCAGGTTGCGATCCACTTTTTCAAGGATTGCGTTTCCATCATCGGCCCCATTGTCTGAATAGCTCGGAGCGGCAAGGCACAGGCACATTAAAATTGGTAACAGTAATTTTATCATTATTTTTCTCCCTCACATCGGTTTTGGTGATTTTGTGTTTAGAATGCAACAGTCGGCAGTTGAATAATCGAACAACCGAACCGACGAACAATCGAACGATCTAACTCAAACGTGTCCCAGCGCATCCGTAGGTTCCATTTTCGAGGCTTTATACGCTGGCTGCAGGCTGGCAAAAACCGAGACTGTCAGTACGATAACCGACAGCCAGAACAGTTCGACAAAACTGACCGAAGGCTCCAAAAGCAGGTTGTCCGTGCGGCCGAATGAAAACCGGATTTGATAGACATTCAAAATGAAAATCCCGGCAAGACCGATTATATTGCCGACCGCGATGCTGATTAAACCGAGCGTGAAGCCTTCGGCCAGAAAGATGGCCATGATTTTGCCGGGCGTCGTTCCGATGGCCGCCATGGTTCCGATCTCCCGGACGCGCTCATACACGGACATGATCATGACGTTTAAAATACTGATGAGCACAATTGACACCATAATAAGTTTCATGCTTGCGGACATGAGATCAATCATTTTAGCGATATTATAAAAAGGGGAGAGCTTTTCCCAAGTATGAATTTCAAAGGCCGGTTTGCCCTTTGGGTTGGTGAATTGCGCCAATTCTGATTTGAGCTTTTTATAAGCAGGCGCCAGCATATCGAAATCTTTCAGACGCACGGCCACCTCGGTGATTTCCGGTTTTTCCATGCGAAGCAAGGAGCGGGCGTCCTGGATGTGCATATAGCCCTCTTTGCCCTGGGGACCGACAACGGTTTCGGTGATTCCCGCCACGGTGAAATTCAGGCCGTTCACCGAGCCATCCTTATTGTTGGCAACCAGCACCACGCTGTCGCCGGCTTTGATTTTCATGCCTTTGGCCAGTTTGTCCGGGATAATGACCTCACCTGGGAAAATCAGTTTTTTACGCGTCTCTTTTTCCTTAAATGTCATCCGGTCGCCTACGGCCGGGCACACCTTCACCTCTTTTTCAGGATCAATTGCGTTAAGCCGAATGTTGGTGGTCTCTGTATAGTTGCTTAACATTGCTCCGAGCTTTATCCGCGGCGCATAAGCATCAACGGCGGGATGGCTTTTTAAAACGTCTTCGATTTTGGCGTAGCCTTTCCGATTCAGGTTAAGATTTAAGGGTATTGAGTCCATAGAAGAGACGTACCCTTTTTTATGAATCTGTATCTGGGAAAGGTTGGCATCGGTGATCTGGCCGATCATCATGGCCTTGAATGAACCGGACAGGCCTGAAAAAAGAATAACGGTCAACACTCCCAGGGTGATCAGCAAGGAGGTTAGCAGGGTTCGACGCTTGTAACGCATGAGATTGCGCAAAGCGATTTTAAATATTCGTGTCATTTTGGCTCCTCCGTCGTATGGGCCAGGCGTTTTTCAGAATGAATCAACTGGCCGTCTTCAAGGGTGTGAATAACCTCCGCCTCGGCCATGACCCCCTGATCATGGGTGGAAAAAATAAAGGTCGTGTCGAATTCATCCCGCATGTCGCGCATCAGACGAATAACGTCCACAGCCGTTTTGCGGTCAAGGTTGGCCGTGGGTTCATCAGCCAGCACCAGTTTCGGACGGGTCACCAACGCCCGCGCCACGGCGATTCGTTGTTTCTGGCCGCCTGACAGTTGATCAGGGCGTTTATCTTTCTGCGCGAGCATTCCCACGGCTTCAAGGACTTTCAGCACCTGCTCGCTACGCCCGGATGCCGGTTCATTTTTAACCATCACCAATGGGTATTCAACGTTCTCGTATGCGGTCAGCACCGGGAAAAGGTTAAAGGCCTGAAAGATAAACCCGAAAACGGAGCCTCTGAAAACTGCGCTCTGCTTGCGATTCAAATCATGCACTGTTTTGCCGTCCACCCTGATTTTACCCTGTGTGGGCTTATCCAGGCAGCCGATCAGGTTCAACAAAGTGGTTTTCCCACTGCCGGACGGGCCCACAAAAGACACAAAAGAGGCCGGCTCAATTTCAAAACTCACATCACGCAATGCTTTGGTGCTGATTTCACCTGTATGATATTCTTTGCTGACATTTTCTGCTGAGATTAATGCCATAGTTAACCTCCCTTTTATTCAATTTTTGGCATCCTTCATTTGTCGGTTTACACTTTTTAATGTAGGGTGGGCAGAG
>JAOZRC010000705.1 GCA_029940345.1 Desulfobacterales bacterium | reverse complement strand
AAGATGAAAATTTTCGCATAAGCGGGTCTCTTTTTTGTGTAATTCATGTTATGGTTGATGTGTTTTAGTCGGTGTATCTATTGAAAAGCGATATCAATCATGGGTTTAAAGTTCAGATTTTCCACAATACCCGTAATCAGAGGATAGTTTTCAATGAGATCAGGAACGAGTTTGAATAATGTTTTCATAATGTTTTTGGTATCTTCCTTTAACTATATAGAACGATGGGTTACAAAGCATCCGTGAGGAGAGCGGAAAATCAACGAAAATTTTTGCAAGTGCTTATTTGATTTTTACATTTTTTCCCATTCATACGCGGTTATATTTTTATCCTCTTTTGAAAACTCTATACCAACCAGGTATATCGCTTTGTAGTCCGAATATTTTTCATAATATTTTTTGTCCTTTATCTGCTGCAATGCCGAATTCGTATCTTTTACCAACTCGGTCACTTTAAACTCGAAAATATAGATGACACCCTCAAATTTCAGGGTCATATCGATTTTGCCCTTATTGGTTGTGTCTTCAGGTGTGACGTCAAGTCCGAGAGACGCAAAATAGCTATAAAAAATCGAAGCATAGTATCCTTCGTAATCAGCGATATTGTTTTTTCGATACCAATCGTGAGGGATAGAGGCAAAGAATGAATGGAATATGCCCTTCATCTTTTTAATATCATTTTTCAAAAGCACATCATAAAGATTGCCCTGAATTGTTTGTTTAGTAATCGCATCTTGTGAAAGCTGAGTCAGCACATAATCAGTTAAGCTATGTTTCACTTCCAAATTGGGATATTTGAGGATATATTCCAGTTTTACGCCGATTTTTCTTTTTTTGTCTATGGTCAGATAACCGGCTTGGAATAGAAGCGTTTCAATCTGAATTTTTTCAATATCAAAACTTCCCAATATCTCATCGCTGGCCCTGACACCCTCTATGCCAGGGATATAATATTTTTGGTTTTGCAGCAGATTTATCAAAAATGTAGGCGTTCCGGTTTCAAACCAGTAGTTGCGGAATTCTTTATCTTTTGCAAAAAAGAGAAGTATGTCAAATGGGTTATACACCTTCTCTCCTAGCCATGAGTACCCGTTATACCATTTTTTGATTTCATCCAAGTCACAATCTGTCAGATACGTTTTAAACTCTCTTTCAAGGTCAGCTTGAGTATAGCCGCAAATAGTCGCATACTTGGAATCAACCGTAATATCATCAATATTATTCAATCCGCTAAAAATTGACACCTTGCTGAATTTAGATACACCGGTTAAAAAAACAAATTTGAGGTATTCATCACAGTCCTTGATGACAGAGTAAAAATTCTTTAACCCCTCTCTCATTTCAACGGCTGTTTCCGTATCAGTGATATTGTCTAATATGGGTTTGTCGTATTCATCAATGAGGATTGCAACTTTTTGTTTATATTTATCACTGACTTTTTTTATAAGTTCCTGAAATTGCAAACTGATTTCATTGTAATCGAATTTAATAGCGAAAAGAGCAGCATTATTGTTAAGTATCGCTTTGATTGTAATATCCAGTTTTTCGCGGTTAGCCATCACACCGCTTGCAAAACTGATATGGATTACCGGATAGGATTGCTCCCAATCGTATTTATCATAAATATGTAGCCCCTTGAAAAGTGCTTTCTTACCTTCGAAAATTTTTTTCAAGGTGTCTATAAAAAGGCTTTTCCCGAATCTCCTTGGGCGGGAAAGAAAATAGTATTTCCCATTATCAATCAGATTTAATGCAATCTCGGTTTTGTCGATATAAACATAATTCTCAGTTCTGATTTCACCAAATGTTTGTATGCCTATGGGTAATTTTTTCATCTTGTTCCTCGTTGGATTTGTTTTTTTTCTAAAACTGTGCAATATCATTAAACGATGGAGCAATCGTAACCGTTCACTCCCCCCTGCGTTCAAACTAACGCGGGACAGCTTCCCGCGTTACAAACTCACGCATGGCGCGATCATGTAGAGCGGATAGCCGTTCCGCTCAAGGGGGGAGTGAACGGTTAAGAGCAATCTGTTTTTGCGTTAGTCCGATGCCTGTGTCGCGCACGGTGAAGCGGATTTTCACCCAGTTCACATCCATGCCGATCTGTTTCGCAGCAATAACGATCTTGCCGGCGTTTGTGAACTTAATCGCATTGTTGGCCAGGTTGATGAGAATCTGTCCGAGCCGAAGCGGGTCACCGATAAGGGCCGAAGGCACATCCCGGTCTGTGGCGAATAACATTTCAATTCCTTTGACCTTCGCCATAGATCCGAGCAGATCAGACACATTTTTTATGACATCACTCAGCAAAAAGTCATTGTTTTCCATGTCCAGTTTACCGGCTTCGATCTTGGAGAAATCAAGGATGTCGTTGATAATTCCGATCAGAGCGTTGGCGGAAGACAAAGTCTTGCTTAGATGGTCATGCAGACGCGGCGTGGGCTTTGTGCGCAATGCAAGATGGGTGAATCCGATGATCGCGTTCATGGGGGTGCGAATCTCATGGCTCATGCTGGCTAAAAAGGCGCTTTTGGCTTGGTTGGCAGATTCGGCGGCCTCTTTTGCCGCCTTTAAAGTTTCCTCTAACTGATGTAAGTCACCGGATTTTTGCAGAACCTCTTTTTTTCCTTTTTGAAGATAGAAAACTTTTGGAATATCGGTTAAATAGGGAGTTTCAATGAAGTGCAGAAATTTTTCTCGCTCCGCTGTCCTTATAATACTGCAAACAATATCTGCTTTTCCTGATTGCAGCATTTTGAAAATACGTTTAAAAGGAAAGTGTTTATATCGGAGTTTGATATTTGCCCGACGTGCAAGCTCATTAAGAATTTCGACATCAATTCCACTGGCCTGCCCGTTCTGATCAAAAATAATATGCGGCTCCCAGCTTCCCAGTGCTACTAAATATTCCTCCCCATTTGATACGCCCGGCTGGAAGAGCAGCCCTATAGAGAACCAGTAAAAAATCAGATGTTTACATTTAAATAGTGATGATATTTTCTTCATGATGTCCCCCATTGAGATAGTAGTTAAATAGTAGAAATTGTCAATTATAACCAGTCGTCATATTTCCCGGGATCAAATCCTCAGCAATTCACAAATCTGGCAAATTATAAATATGATGGAGCATAGCAGAGAAATTCAGCTATAGTCATCGGATTTAGGTTTGTTCTGGCATGATTTTTGCCCCAAACCAATATG
>JAOZRC010000704.1 GCA_029940345.1 Desulfobacterales bacterium | reverse complement strand
TGAATTTATCATACTTCAGTGCTTCAAAAGCGCCTAATGTCATCCCTCCACAGCCTGAGAAAAGATCAACCATACTAAATTTTTTATCAAAGTGATTGTATGATGAAATCTTATCGCTCTTTAACCACTGAATATTACAAAGTTCTGTCCCGCTAGTCATTGATACGCCCTGCCTCCCTTATTCAATCTAAAAAAAACAATAGCTCATTCATAATCGCATCAAACACAACCCTCGAAAATCCCCCTTTTCCATAATCCGGTTGAAAATACTTTGCAGGTCGGGTTACGCTTCGCTAACCCGACTTACCGGCTCTCTGTCAAAGGGTGTCCCTATTGTCCCAATAATCTGATGATGGCAGGATTTATTGGAAATATGTTTATCAACCAAATCCGTTAGAATCAGAATAAGTACATGTACAAAAGTTTTTGCACCACAGACCTCCGAGGTTAAGGCATTGCAGCAGCATAATCCAAAGGATGAAGCATCCGGTAATGGCCGTTTATTGTCGGGTAGCCGCCTGACAGCAGGTTCATGTTTTCTATATTACAGCCGACTGTCCAGAGATTGATCACAAGGGGAACACCCGAGGTTTGCTTATCACTTACGATGCCGATATGGTCGTAAGGAGTGCCGTTCGCGATTCCGGTGTCCATGATCACGATATCGCCAGGCATCCATGATTCCGGAGACAGAGCGGGTTGAACGGTTGTAAGAACGCGGGCATGGCGGTCAAACCAGATTTTGAGGTTGCGGGTTCTGCGATGGTCTATATTGGTATTCGGCTTTGCAATGGACGGATAGCGGCCGGGGTGGGTGATTATATCTTCATACAGAAGCGCCTGCAAATCGATCCCGCCGTGGCGCAATGCCCGGATGACCAGATCTGTGCATACCCCGATTTCAGGGTTTATATCCCCTGAAGGATAATCCATTTTTATCAGGGCGGTGGCTCCGCCAGTGTATTTACATCCTGCCAGCATCAGTTTTTTCGCGCCGTTGAGACATTTTACATTTAAATAGCCTTGCCTGTTAAAGGTTGCATCAGTGCGACGGTCTTTGTAGATTTCCACCAGGGTGTTTTTTTCAGGCAGTCTGGCGTAGAGATCAATAATATCTTTGTTATTCATGGCGATGCAGCCAAGGGTCCAGTCCTGGCCTGCTCCGCCGCCGTGAATTCGGATAGAACCGCCCAGCGCAGTTGTCTGGGGAGGCATTGCAGCTTTTAAAATCTGCCGGACGATAGCGAGGTATTCGGTTTTTGTGATACGCTTTTGCAGCAAACCTCTCCTGGCGTCTTCTATGCCGGGGTATGAGATTCGCATGCTTCTGGCACCGTAGCGGTTACGGTTTTGCGGATTTTTTATCATCTCACAGATAAAAAAACGGCCTTCGGGCGTGCTTTGGTCACCCTGCCCATTCTTGTCATCAACAGGATTTCCACCCAGGGCGATGGGGTATTCGGCTTCTATGGCAGCGCCTTTTAAAAGGTAAAGCTTTCTTTCCTTTTTAATGACCTTTATCCATATATCGGATGTCAAGCGCGTGTAAACATAACCGGTTTTGCCGGAAGGAAGGGACACCTTGGTCCAGTCCTCTTTATCTTGTTTATCTTGGGTTTTTTCGACCCATCTCAAAAGCGGCAATTTCGTGATAACCCGGCTCTTTGTGGACGGAAGGCTGCGGACATTCAGACTGGCGACTACAGGATATAGGCGGTCTTGCGCGAATCCGGCATGAATGCACAGAAAAAGAAGAAAGGCCGCAAGCAATATAAATATTTTTCTCATGACCATTTATATAGCATAGGATTATTTTTGTTTCAATACATGGCATTGGGAAAATTCATATCCTATAGACGTTCAGATAAATAATGTCACTGCGTTATCGGTCGTCGGCGTATTACAATACAGCCTCCTCCCTCTAGCCTTGTGACATTAATTATCTGAAAGCCTATATTTCAAAGATTTGTTATGTGTTCTCTTCTAAATCCAGCAACCATTTTTTTCTTTCAATCCCACCACCATAGCCTGTCAAATTTCCATCGCTCCCTATCACTCTATGGCATGGAATAATAAAAGCGATTCTATTATATCCATTCGCTGTTGCAACCGCTCTGATAGCCTTGGGTTTACCAAGTTTTATTGCTTGCTGCTTATAAGACCATGTCACTCCATAAGGAATCAGTTGAAGTATTTTCCAAACAGATTTTTGAAATTCTGTGCCCGGAGTATCAAGCGGAATATTAAAACTTTTTCTTCTGCCATCCATATATTCAGCAACCTGAGTTTGTACTGAATCGAGGTATTTATTTTCTCCGGGTAATATTACGGCATCTAATCTTTTACATAAATCTTTAAATTCTGTTTCAAGCATTCTTCTGTCCGTAAATTCCAGCAAGCAAATTCCTTTTTCTGTGGCACAGGCGAACATCGGGCCAATTTTGGTGCTAAAACGAATAATATTGATTATGGTTTTATCTTTTGTATCTTTCGGAGCTTTGCCAAAAACACTTTTCCAACTCTCGTTAAATCCGCTAAGAGAATCATATCCAAGTCCGAACGCCGTGTCAGTTACGGAGTTTCCGCCGTTTATCAGGTTATAAGCGTTGTTGATACGCAACATTCTCTGATAAGCATGAAAGGTCATGTTGTGATTACTTTTGAACCATCTTCTTATTTTGTTCGGCTCAATATTTCTTTGCCTCAAGTCATAATCTTTAATTTTCAGATATGGATTTTCCAGTAGTTCAGCAATAATATTTTTAACATAATCAGGCGCTTCGCCCTCTAAATCCATTGGCTTACAAATTTTGCAAGGCCTGAATCCATTTTTAATTGCCAGTTCCGGTGTATCATAAAAAATAACATTCTCCGCTTTTGGTTTTCTGGCTCGACAAGAAGGCTTGCAGAATATGCCTGTTGTGGTGACGCCGGTAACAAAAACTCCATCATACAAAGAGTCTTTTTTAATTGCATTATACTTTTCTTCAAAGGTGAGATCAGATTTCATTATAGCTCCTTAAAAAAATTAAAATATATAGGGATCCTTCATACGAGGATAAAAGCAGTTTACACTTTTTGAACATCTATAAAGCGTAGCCGACATGCTAAATTTCGAATAAAAGTGTTAACTTGGAAATGAAGGATGCCAATATCGGCATCCTTCATAATAGCTTAAAAGTAGTTTACACTTTCATGGGGAGTGCTG
>JAOZRC010000703.1 GCA_029940345.1 Desulfobacterales bacterium | reverse complement strand
TGGATGACCAAGGTACCGCCGTCATCGGCCTGGCCCTAGCGTCTGATTGACCACCCGGAAGAACTACCCGACTCATGGACGACGGGAAATGATCGTTCACTCCCCAGAGCGGAACAGCTTTCCGCTCTACATGATCGCAACCATGCGTGAGGGTGTACGTGGGAAGCTGTTCCGCGTTAGCTTAAACGTAGGGGAATGAACGGTTGCTTTCAGCCATCCTTGTCAATTTCTTTCAGCCTTCGCAAAATTCTAAGAGAGGATTCACCTAATGATAGTGCCAGAATCTCTTTCATCTTCTTTTCATCGATGTCTTTCTTGTTCATAACTCTCTTTTGATATGCATTTTTGAGCGATTCAAGCAATTCATCCAGTTTGCATGGTTTCTGCAAATACTCGTAGGCGCCGCTTTTGGTGCATTCAATTGCGGATTCAACTGATCCGTGGCCGGTAAGGATCACAACTTCCATCCATTCGTGTTCCTCTTTGAGTGCTTTAAGGGTTTCTTCACCATTGATACCCGGCATTTTTAAATCGACCAGGGCAACGTCAATGGGGTTGTTTCTTGCCGCTTCAAGCGCTTTCTCACCGCGATTTACCGTAATTACATTAAACTCGCGCACTTCCAGGCGCCGTTTGATTGAATTTAAAAATTGTTCTTCATCATCCACGATTAAAATATTTATTTTAGTTTCAGTCATTGTGGTCTCCTTTCCCATAAAGAGTTCATAAGATTTATGGTTGCTATAATTTGCTAACAGGCTAAACCGAAGTTCCTGAGGGTGAATGGTATCAACATCTTGATATCATAATTAATTTTTAAAATCTTAGTGTACAATTACTGACTATGCTGAATTTTTCACGATATCATCATGGTATTTGATTCAGTATTACAAACATTTTTTATAAAATCAAGGGCTATTCAACTGAAACCAAATAATTTCATGCTCAGAAAAGATAACCATCAATAAGAACAAAGCCCTATAAAATTAATTTGTTAAGCCTTAATAACATTTGAAATTCCAGGTTAAATAGTGATCCATTGCCAGTAACCTAAGAAAACCCAGACCCAAAGTACAAACATACTTAATAGAAATACGGCAAACCCATGTATGAAAAAGTCTTTTGTGGTGAGTAACTGTTCACCGGTTTCGGGGTCTTTTGCCAAGCTGTAAACAATGGCGTTATTGGGTGTTCCGATGATCAGCATATGGGCAAATGAAGAAGAAAAAGCAGTGGCAAGCCCGACCATAAGCGGTGATGTTCCGGAAAGGGTTGCCATTGGAACGGTTATCGGCCCTACGGCTGCAACGGTAGCTCCGTCACTCATGATATTGGTCAGAAGCCCTGTGATAAAACTGGTTGATATACAAAGGCCTATCCCGCTTTTTAAGGACTCTGGAAGGATGCAAATAAAGCTGTTGGCAAGCCATAGCGCCGCACCGGTGGAGGCCAAACCGTACCCCATTGCGCTGGCCGCCGCATACAACGCCACAACATCCCAGTGAATACCGTTAATATCCCTCCACCGCAGAATCCCCAAAATATTCAGAAGAACAAGACTCAGGAGGACCGGGCCTCCCATGCCCAAACTGCCGGACAAGGTGGACCATAAAATGATCAGAAGGATCAACACTCCCGCAGCTTTATATTCATCCGGAGTCATCTTGCCGATTTTATCCGATTCCCGTTTGACCTCGGAGGCAATATTTACTGATTTAACACTTAATTTATTGCGGAAGGCCAGGAGAAAATAGGTTGCGATAACCAAAGCCATTACCGGCACAAAGGGCAATCCCATTTTGACCCACTGTCCAAAGGATATATGAATGTTGTAGTCAGAAAGAATTCCCAGCATCACGGCATTACGACCGCCTGCCGCGGGTGAACCGGGCCCCCCGCTATTGGCGCAAAACGTTAACATGAGAAGAAACATAACCACCAGTTTCCTATCCTGTTTTAAGCCCGCTTTTCGAACCGCGCCGATGTAAGCAAGCATCAAGATCGGAGCAATAAAAGCAACCAGCGCATGTTCGGAAAGAAAAGACGCTGTGACCGCAAGGAGCGGGGCGAAGATAAGCCCGAATCGTTTGAGTGTTGTGGTGGTGCCCAGAAGCAGGATGCCGATTCGGCGATCAAGCCCGGTTTTGCTTATAGCCGCGGCAAAGGCGAGAACACCGAAAATAAAAACGACTGAATCCTTGGCATAGGCTTTTGCCACTAAGCTTGGGGGCAAAACACCGAAAAAATACATAAGTACACCAACCAAAAGAGCGGTGATGCCTATGGGAATTGCGCCGGTCGCCCAAAAAAGAGCGGCCACCACGAGAACACCCAACATCACTTTGGCGCGGAAAGCGGTTTTGTCCACGCTTAAAGGTATTTTAGAAATTTCCCCGTTTTCGGCGTTCGATTTTTTATCCAATTTTGCTTTATTTGTATAATAATCAGCGATGGTCTGGCCTTCTGTCATTTTTCGGTATTCGGAATAACCTGAAATAATTTCGCCCTGCGCGCCGGTTTTTGCAGTGCCTAAAAATGATTCTAATTTAACCGGTGTTGGCATCAGGGTAATGAGCATGAAAAGAATGCAGCCCAGGATAATGATTCCCGGGCGGGCATTTTGCACACCGAGCAACCACTCGGGCAAGCTGCCTCTTTTTGTTTCAGGTATTTCATGCCGTGCAAGTTCATATTTGCGTTCCTCCCTGGCGGCATTGATGACCCGTATCATCTCATCCAGTTCGCATGGTTTTTCCAGGTAATAGAAAACACCATGCTTGCCTGTCACCCGCGCTGCTTCGGTGCCGCCATGACCCGTATTCATGATGATTTGTACTTCCGGTCTTATCCTTTTCAGTTCCTTTAGTGTTTGGATGCCATCCATTCCAGGCATTTTCTGGTCAAGTATGACAACTTCGGGGTTTTCATGGCGTACTATTTTTATGGCATCCTCGCCATTGTCAGTGTCCAGAACATCTAAACCCCTTACACTGAGTTGGCGTGACAGCGATATTCGAAATCGATCCTCATCATCGACGATCAGTATTTTAGCTTTCACATCATTACTGTTATTAGTCGTATTATTCATTTGTCAGGATTCCTTTCGCTTATTTGAATTTTTATAAAACCGCCCTATGGTGATGGTGGCACCCTAATGTAATAAAGTGGCTATACCCAAATTATAAAATTGAAAAATACCGTTTAAGATTCCA
>JAOZRC010000702.1 GCA_029940345.1 Desulfobacterales bacterium | reverse complement strand
GCTGCAAAAGCGTGAGAGCGGTTCTGATTTCCGCAAATTTCATGGCAATAGGCCGACTATTCCCTTAAAATTTGCGAAAATCAGCCCTCGCTCTCACACTTTTTTGCTTCGATCACGACTTTCCAAACAGGCTCTTATATTTCGCATTCCCAAGCACCATATAATATGGAGGCCATGCGTTTATTTTTTAACATGTTCACCCAACTGGTCAAATTTTTTAAGCCGCTCTTTATGCCGCGTCCCCTCAAATGGGGCTTCAAGCCAGACTCTTACAATTTCACGCGCCAACCCTTCGCCGATAACACGACCTCCCATAACCAAAATATTGGAATCGTTGTGGCGCCGACTCATATCGGCCGCAAAAATCGAATGGCAAAGCGCCGCACGAACATGGGCAAAGCGGTTTGCCACCATCGTCATTCCCTGGCCGGTGCCGCAAAGCAGCATGCCGCGTTCAAATTTTCCCGTGGAAACCCCTTGGGCGACTTTAATGCCGTAATCGGGATAATCGGATGAGCTTTCGCTATACACGCCGACATCCTCCACGGTGATGCTAAAAGTGATCAGAAAGGCTTTAACTTTCTCTTTTAACGCGTATGCGGCATGATCACATCCTATTATTATGGGCGATTTGAATTTCATTATATATATTGGTGTTTCGTGGGTGAAGTGTGGTATGAAAATAAAACGCTGTACATTTCCACAGGGTGTTCGGACATTAATATACCAAATTTCGACCTATGCGGTTGATATCTACAGTTAGTATCAATCGCACAGATCGAAAAATGTTATAAGGTCGAAGCGAAGGTCCCAGTTGTTGCTTTAATGTGAACGCAGGTAGTCGATAGCATCCTGTACTGTGATCATCTTTTCAGAATCTTCATCCGAAATTTCGATATCAAATTCCTCTTCCATTGACATAATCAATTCAACCAGATCAAGTGAGTCAGCACCCAAATCATCGACAAAAGAGGCGTCAGGAACAACATCAGAGAGGTCGACGCTCAGTTTTTCCGCAATAATTTTTTTGACTTTATCTTCCACAGGCATAGTTTAATTTCTCCTTATTCTTCTTTTATTTTAAGAACAGTGCGTCCTTTGTAAACACCGCAACTGGGACAGGCGTGATGGGGAAGTTTGGCTTCACCGCATTGAGGACATTTGGCCGGATTAGGAACCGCCACCTTTTGGTGCGCCCGCCGCATGCCCCGTTTGGATTTTGATCTTTTCCGTTTGGGTACAGGCATTTAATTTCTCCTAACTGTTCAATTTTAAAACATATATTTATTTGATGGGCAACATTCCCAAAGTTTGATGTTAAGTATGTAATATCATAGGTGTTGTCAAGCTATATAAACCGATGTCATACATTTTCCTGTTGTACTAGCTTATAAAACATGCTACATTTTAAATTTTAGGTACTAAAAACAGTTTGTCAAGAAGTTACCAAAGGAGTTACTTTGAATGGAACAGATCATCACTCGGTTTCCGCCCAGCCCCACAGGCTATCTTCATGTGGGGGGTGCCCGAACGGCGCTTTTTAACTGGCTTTATGCACGTCACACGAAGGGGAAATTTGTCCTTCGAATTGAAGATACGGATGTTGCGCGCTCAACCCAGGCTTCGACCGATGCCATTTTAGAAGCGCTTGAATGGCTGGGGATTGATTGGGATGAAGGCCCTTATTTCCAATCCCAGCGGTCAGCCATTTATTCCGAATATATTGAAAAATTGCTTTCCAGCGGCCAAGCCTACTATTGCACATGCTCGCGTGATGCTTTAGACGCGATGCGCCAAAAAGCCCTGGAAGCCGGCGGCAAACCAAAATATGACGGCATCTGCCGAAATAAAGGGCTTTCAAAAAGCGATGACGCGGTGGTGCGCTTCAAAGCGCCTGCTGCCGGTTCAACCATAATCAAGGATGTTGTCAAGGGAAATATAGTTATCCCGAATGCGGAAATGGACGACTTTATTATTCAAAGAAGTGATGGCATCCCCACATATAATCTGGCTGTGGTTGTTGATGATATCACAATGGGAATTAACACGGTGATCCGGGGTGATGATCATGTCAATAACACACCCAAGCAAATCCTGCTTTACCAGGCCTTGGATGCGCCATTACCAACCTTTGGGCATGTGCCGATGGTGTTAGGCAAAGACCGTGCCCGGCTGAGTAAACGCCACGGTGCCATGTCGGTTACCGCTTATCGGGATATGGGCTATCTGCCGGATGCTTTTTTAAACTACTTGGTGAGACTGGGTTGGTCTTACGGTGATCAGGAGTTTTTTACCAAAGACGAACTGATTGCCAAGTTTACCCTTGAAAATATTGGCCGTTCCCCCGGTATTTTTGATACTGATAAATTGTTAGCGCTCAATGCCGAACATATTCGTAAATCACCACCAGCGGTTATCGCGCATCATCTGGTTCCTTTTCTGAAGCAAAGCGGGTGCGATGCCGGTGAGGATGAGTTTACCCAAGCGGTTATCCAAACCTTGAGCGTCAGAAGCAAAACATTGGTGGAAATGGCCGATGGCGCTTTATTCTATTATGATGGGAAAATCACGTATGATAACAAAGCGGCAAAGAAATTTTTAAAACCGGTAATAGTGGAACCTCTGAATTTGCTGATAAAAGCGCTGGAAGCATCCGACAGTTTCGATGAACCGTCACTTGAGGACGCCTTTAAAACGGTGATGAACACCACGGGCATGAAACTGGGTAAAATCGCTCAACCCGTACGCGTGGCCCTTACAGGTAAAACGGTCAGCCCTGGAATTTTTGAGATGCTCGTTGTGCTTGGACAAGCCAAGGTAATTGCCCGCTTAAAAGATGCTGTGAAATTTATTGAAGACTGACAGACGAAAAAAATTCCGGCTAATTTTTTTCTTGACTGTCTTTTGATTTTTCGTTAAACTTTAAAAATCATGTCGCTGGGGGATCGTCTAATGGCAGGACGACGGGTTCTGGTCCCGTTAGTCAAGGTTCGAATCCTTGTCCCTCAGCCATCAGCAACGCATTGCATGTATTGGCAGCATTCTTACTTTAGATGATATTCCCACCAGATAGCAGCAACCGAATCATAACGTTTTTCTTTTTAGCCTCTTGACATCTGCTTTTGGTGGTGTTAATTGGCCAATTTTATATCTGGTTTCATATCGGGGCGTAGCGCAGTCTGGAAGCGCACTTGAATGGGGTTCAAGGGGTCGGAGGTTCAAATCCT
>JAOZRC010000701.1 GCA_029940345.1 Desulfobacterales bacterium | reverse complement strand
GTCCGGGCATACAAAAGCCGTAACTACCGACTCTCTGTTCCTCTTTGTCAAATGGCAGGGGATCGCTGCCGGGCAGATTCGCAATGCCAAGTTTCTTCGCATGAGCGAAAAGAGCCGGCAATGGCCAGAAAAAGGGACGATTGCCGTTGTCGCCTAAAAACAGCGGTCTCGTATGAACATCTAAAACCGTTTGTTTGATAATTGCATCGCGTTTTCCAGTCCATTTTCCTGCACCCCAGGGTAAAACAGGTATGGCCTTCGATTCCGCAACCTGATCAATTATCGTGAGCAGAGGTCGCCCATCCGGGAAATGCCGTTCCATCCCCAAAGCCAGCACTTCAAGACGTTCAGCCGAAACAATTTGTCGTCCGGCAATTATATACAGGGTTTGATTTTGCGGAGATTTGACACACAGGCAATTGTTTTCCGGCGTTAAAAAAAATTGAAAGCCGCCGGGCAAGACGGCCTGACACGTTGATGCTGTTTCCCTGAGCTTACCAAACCGATCCGTGTCTGCTGATTCGGTAAGGAAAAGAACATAGCCAATTTTGCCCTGAATTTTACAAACATGTTTAGCCTTGTCAAAGTTACGGAAAGCGCTTTGCATCAAGTCCGCAATGTTAAAACAGTTGTGAATATGAACATGGGCGTCTGCTAATGTAAAAATCAAATCTTCCGATTTATTTCCTTTTATATCGTTCGGCAAACGTGTTATCAATCCTTCATTTTAAATTAAATTTTTGAGTTTCAGTCATCTCAAACTCAATTGAATCGCAATATATGAACAATAAAAAGCACTCTGTCAAGTGAATAGTCATTTGGAATGGCTATCGGAATAATGTATTTTTTAGCAGGAGCGTCCGAATCTTTGCACAGGCTTCTTGACATCATCATGCAGTTGGTGCATAGTCCTGCAAGTTTTATAAACGCAAACCATTTCTGAAAGAAAGATAATTACATGTGCGGAATATGCGGTAAAATCGGTGCTGATGTTAAGCGTGATGAACTTGAGCGGATGGCGGATGCTATTGCGCACCGCGGCCCGGATGATGAGGGCTTCTATCTGAAAGGACGCGTCGGACTCGGCCATCGCCGTTTGAGCATTATTGATCTGGAAACCGGCCAACAACCGATCAGTAATGAGGACCAAACGATATGGATTGTTTACAACGGCGAAATGTACAATTTCCCGGAGTTGAAGAGAGACCTTGAATCTAAAGGGCATCGTTTCAGTACAAACACCGACACGGAGGTCATTGTTCATTTGTATGAAGAGATGGGCGAAAGTTGCGTAGAAAAACTCAGGGGCATGTTTGCATTCGCTCTATGGGACGAAAAGCAAAATAAGCTGTTTCTCGCTCGCGACCATATCGGACAGAAACCGCTGTTTTACAGATATAAAAACGGCGCTTTTATTTTTGGCTCGGAAGTGAAAAGTCTGCTGGCCGCCGATGGCGTTGAACGAAGCATCAACATGGAAGCGGTGCATTACTATCTTTCCCTGCGTTTTATCCCGGCACCGCACACCATGTTTCAGGATATTCATAAACTGCCGGCCGGGCATATTCTGACTTTTCAAAATAATACGGTAAATATCCGTCGCTATTGGGATTTGAAGTTTACCGACAAATTGGCATTAAATGAGGAACAATTACTGGACGGTCTCGAAGATAAGCTTTCACAAACAATTGAATCGCACTTAATCAGCGACGTGCCCATAGGCGCATTTTTAAGCGGCGGCATGGACACCAGTACGGTTGTGGCTTTTATGGGCCAGCTTATGCCGCAACAATTTAAAACGTTTGCCATCGGCGTTCAGGAACAAGATTTTAACGAATTGCCTTATGCCCGAATGGTGGCCGAACAATATAAAACCGAGCATATCGAAGAAATGGTCGCAGCAAATCTTATCAGTCTGCTGCCCACCATGATCTATCATCTTGATGAACCGTCAGATTCCATTGCCGCCTGTATGTTCCAGGCGGCCCGGCTTGCAGCTCAACATGTGAAAGTAGTGCTTGGCGGAGATGGCGGCGATGAACTTTTTGCCGGTTTTGATCGTTACATGGGAGTCGGCCTGATCAACTATTACACCCTTCTTCCCAATTTTCTTAGAAAAGCGGCATTGCGGCCGCTTATCAACATGCTCCCTGACAATTTCACCTACAAAAGTTTTGTTCAAAAACTCAGATGGATGGATCAGCTTTCCGAATACAGCCAAGGTAAGCGCTATGCCGAAGCCACCGCTTTTTTCAGATTTAATCATGCCCAAAAGGCGCGCTTGTTCGGGCCTGATGTATGGCGTGATTTGTCTGTTATTGATGCCAACGACATCATTGTGCGCCAATATGACAAACCCAACGCCAAAGACCCCATCGACAAAATGCTGTATGCGGATTTTATGACCCGATTATCGGAACATACGCTGATGCTGACGGACCGGATGAACATGGCTTTCAGCCTGGAAGCGCGCTCGCCTTTTCTTGACTGTGAGTTGGTTGAATATGCCGCCCGGATTCCCAGCAATTTAAAAATCAAAGGACGGCGGTTGAAATATATCTTGCGCAAACTTGCCAGCCGCCATCTTCCGGAAACGATTATCAAAAGAAAAAAACAGGGGTTTATGTTTCCGGTGGCCTACTGGTTCAGAAACGAGCTGTATCCCTTTATCAAATCATATTTAAACAACTCTTATTTTGTAAAGGAAGGCATTTTGAATGGGCGCGAGGTTGATCGGTTGATTGAAGACCATCGACACAACCGGGTGGACAACCATGTCAGATTATGGATGCTGCTTAATCTTGAAATGTGGCGCCAAATTTATATTGAGCGGATCAGCCCTGATACGATAGGGCAGCGCATTTGTGATGAATATCGAATCAAAGGATAAAGCTTTTTATGGAAAAGTAATAATAACAGAATTGACCTGCAGAGTTTTATATCCGTTTAAATGTCTTGAATAGTTTACCCAGCCCGGATTTTCGGATTAAATTCAATTTGAATTCAAGAATATTGATCTTGGCATCTCTTTCATTCACCTGAGCACTCAACTCCGTAATACGAGCATCTTTAAATCCGAGTTGGCTTAGTTGGGCATGATACTCAACCATCCGTTTCTCTTTTTCCGCAATCAGGGTTTCCTGAGCTTTTATTTCAAGCGCCATTTTCTTGATTGTATCGGCCGCGGCCAGATAATTTTCAGGATCAACATCCTTCAGTGCGGCCTCCG
>JAOZRC010000700.1 GCA_029940345.1 Desulfobacterales bacterium | reverse complement strand
CCACCTTTAAAATTCAGAAATGCTACGATCTCTTTGGCCAGTTGTTCAGGTCTGATATCATCGCGTTTGAACTCAACACCTGAGTTTTCACCGTTATTGATTAATTCCTGAATTTTGAGCGTATTCATTATTTGTATACTCTGGAAGGCTATAATTTGTGATTTTATGGTTTAGGTTTCAGTCTTTAACGTAAACGTCCTGACACCCGACACCTGACACCAAAGTTTTGAACAGGGTACAGATGTCAGTTGAAATTAAATAGGCGTTATCACTTTTTCCTCTCCTTTTTAATCGCATCATAAGCCTCTTGAATTTCCCGAAATTTATCGTTGGCTAACTTAGTAAACTCTACCGGCAACCCTTTGGAAGCAATTTTATCGGGATGGTATTCAAACACCAGCTTGCGGTACTGTTTTTTGATCTGTTCCATCGAATAATCGTGGTCGCAGCCCAGCACAGCGTAATATTTATCATTGGTTTGCAGGTATTGCGCCCGCAAATTCATATATTCGGTGTTGCTGAAATTGAATATACCCACGGCATCTAAAATCAGTTTCTCTTCACTGGTATTGATATGACCGTCAGCCACGGATACACGCACTAAAATATCGATCATCGTATGGAGCAACTGCGGATGATACCGGAAGTGATTGTAAAATTGGTGGGCAAAGGCCTGAAACGTTTGGTCGGAGCTGATGGCGGCGTTAAAAATATTAATTGCCAAGCGTTTGCTTTTAACATCCAGATTGAGGTCATGGTCCATAAACTTTTCAATTGCCGCGATTTCCGCTTCAGACACCCGGCCATCAATTTTGGCAACCTTGGCCAGCATGGAAAAGGCTGCCAGAAAGAAAGTAAACTGCGTTTCCTCCCTATTCGAGAGAAAAATGCGTGGCTCGATCGCTTTTCCCGAGCCGACATCATAGGCATGTCCCAAGGCGGCGCCGGCGATTGCGCCCAGCGGACCACCCAATGCAAAACCGATGGTTCCGCCCACTATTTTGCCGATTAAACTCATATTATTCTTTCCTTTTTCAATATTCGATGTTGGATGTTCGATTTGGATGTCCCGCTAGTGATTTGCCATAAAATCCTTGTAAATACGATAATGCTCGGTCTGTTTGTAAGCAATCGGTTGCAGCGGAACATGGTCAAAACTGTAAATCACAGCATCTGGGCAGGCCATCAGAATCGGTGAATGCGTGGCAATAATAAATTGAGCATGACCAGCATGAGCCATTTTTTGCAAAAAAGCAAGCAATTCCAATTGGCTTCGCGGTGAAAGCGCTGTTTCCGGCTCATCCATCAGGTAAAGCCCTTTGATTTGATAGCGGTATTTGAAATGACTCAACAACGACTGGCCGTGAGATTGGGTTAAAAGGGATTTACCGCCAAAATATTTGAATATACCCGGATCCGCTGATGCCCATTCATCCAAATGCTGGGCAAACACACGGGACAATTCAGAATCAAAATAGGAGCCGCTCACCTTGCCATTCGTCCAGCTCACATCAATAAATTTATACAATAATTCTTCATAAGGATTGGATTCAAAGCGAACCTTGTCTTCATCTTTCCAGATATGGATGCGACATTTTTGCGCCAGCGCACGCAAAAGCGTAGATTTGCCGGCACCATTTTCACCGACAAAAAAAGTTAGCGGTGAATCGAACGTGATCCTTTCAGTTTGTTGCAACACAGGTAAATTAAAGGGATAATGATCGCCACCCGGGTACTTTTGTGGGAATAAGGTAATTTTTGTTAAGTGCATTGGTTTATCTATGCTTTATTTTTTTGGCAAGGAGAAGCTATTTCATCGTAACCGTTCACGCTCTCCCCAGTAGATCGGGCTAGCGAAGCGTAACCCGACAAAAACCGGCTTTAACGTCGGGTTACGCTTCGCTAACCCGACTTACTTGCTAAAATACAAACTCTGGCGTTGGAACGAGCTTTTTTATTTGGCCATTGGCCCAATTTTTTCAATAAAAGTAAGTCATTAACCTTAAAAGGTTTTGGTATGACTTACTTGGCAGAAAAATAAAAATCATATCGTTCCGATAATAACACCGGCATCATTCGGCCCTTGATAGGGAAAACGTTCAATCTGCTTAACCCCCGCTTCTTGCAGCATATCAGTCAACTGTTTTTCTGAATAGGCCTGGCCATCCTCGGTGCCCAGCAGCATGTTCAGAGAAAACAGGGCTGGAAACAGCGGGCCGTCCATTGTGCGGTTCAAAATAAAATCGTGAATCATAATCACACCGCCCGGTTCCAACGCGGCAACGGTTTTACTGATAATATTGCGACAGTTTTGCGGTCCTTCACCGTGCAAAATATGGGATAACCAGGCAGCATCATATTTCCCTTCTATATCATCTTTTAAAAAGTCACCATCCTGAAAGGACACCCTTGACGCCATTTCGAATTGGCTGATGATTTTTTCGGCAAACGGACGGGTGGTCGGCCGGTCAAAAACACAAGCCTTTAATTCAGGATTATTTTTACAGAAATGAATAGCCCAGGTTCCCGGGCCGCCGCCAAGGTCCAACATAAATTTTTTGCCTTTAAGTTTCAGTTGGGCGGTCAGTTTGGGGGCATTCCCCATCGCTGTGTTAAACATACCCATCAAAAAGTTTTCCCGTCTGTCATCATCGCTGATCTCAGCAGGATCGCGCACCGGTTGGCCGGTCATCACGGCCTGATCCAGATGATGCCAGGATTCAACCAGGTGGTGATGGTGGGAAATCATATAACCCACATAGCCGGGCGCGTCTTTAGATAACAAAGCCGCGCTGACCTCGGTATTGCGAAACCGCTCGCTTTTTTTTTCCAATAGCCCCATAGCAACCAGGGCGTTTAAAAGCATCGTCTGGCTTCTAATATCAGCATTTAACCGGCCTGCGATTTCGGATGCATCAAGAATTTCATCACCGATGACGCTAAACAGATCAAGGCGAATGGCCGCATGCAGCGTTGCGGTCTGCCAAAACCCACCAGCCAGTTCCAATAATCTTCCCACATTCCATTCTTTTGACGGCATTACGAACCTCCTTCAAAGTCTGAGAGTGAAAATTAAGAGTTTATAATCGGCATCCTTCATATAAGATTAAAAGTGGTTTACACTTTCCTCGCTGATCTACAAGGATTTAATTTAGTAAGGATTTTACAACTGTTGTTCTTTGGTATATGGCCCGAACCTAAACGATAATCACGGTTTTAATCCTTATTA
>JAOZRC010000699.1 GCA_029940345.1 Desulfobacterales bacterium | reverse complement strand
ATAGTTGAGGAAGTTATTTCGTCCCGTAGCGCCATATTTTAAAACAGGGCGTTTAGCGGGCTTGATCATAACTTCGGCCATTTGCCAGATCGTACCGCATTCTTTTAGACTGCCTCATCACTCCGCGACTCCTACCTGGCGCAATCTGAAAGAATGCGGTACATTACAACTGAAATTCAAAATGGCCGAAACGATGATCAAGCCCTGATTATCTTAACGTCAATAACGTATTGCAACGTGTACAACTTCAAAATCATAATTATTACAGGCCAGTCCGGTTCCGGGAAAAGCACGGCCTTGGCAGCTTTTGAAGATGCCGGTTTTTATTGTGTAGATAATATGCCGGTTGTGCTTTTATCGAAATTTTTAGAATTATTGGTGAAAAATGATTCTGATATCGTCGGTTTGGCTTTTGTTATGGATTTACGTGAAAAAGGTTTCCCGGCAAAGTCTTCAAACGTCTTTAACAGCCTTAAAAAAGAGGGCTGGCGCCTGACAATCTTATTTCTTGAAGCCGATGAAAACATTTTGCTCCAACGGTATAGTCAAACACGAAGGTATCATCCGTTATCCCAGGAAAAAACGCTGTCGGAAAGCATCCGCATTGAAACTGCTCAATTAAAGGATTTAAGAATTGCGGCAGATAGAATAATTGACACATCTGCCTATAATGTTCATGAGTTTAAAGCGGTGATCACGGGAATGGCCCGAAGTGTCATTCAACCGGCAGCCATGAAGGTAAATGTGATGTCATTCGGTTTTAAAAACGGCTCTCCGCGTGAGGCCGATTTGATTATTGATGTACGTTTTTTGCCCAACCCATACTTTGTTCCCGATTTAAAAGATTTAGACGGAGAATCAGAAGCGATTCAAAAATACCTTATGGAAAAACATGAAACCCAAATTTTTCTCATAAAATATTTTGATTTGCTTGACTATTTGATCCCTTTATATGAAAAAGAAGGCAAATCTTATCTTACATTGGGCATTGGCTGTACAGGGGGGCGGCATCGTTCTGTCGCCATTGCCGGAGCGGTGTCAGATCATATTAAAATACATCAAAATTACTTTGTTACAGTTTCACATCGTGATATTAACCGGTAAAAGTTACAAGTTTTGAGTTATCAGTTATTTGGCATCCTTTATTTTACCCCGAAAGTAGTTTACACTTTACCAAGGAGTGCTAAACCTTTGGTTCAGCACTCCTTCGAATTGTTAATCGGTAAATGAAGGATGTCAGTTATTTAATTATATGTTGTCAACATTTTGCGATGAAAATATTATATTACGATAATTCCAGTATATTATGAAATACCTTTATACTTGCAGCTTAAAACTTTTTTCAAAGGAATTTTATGATAGGTATTCTTATTGTAACACACTCTAAAATAGGTGAGGCGCTGATTGAAGCGGCTGCGGCTATTTTGGGCGGAAGACCCGAAGCGCTCATTTCGATTTCTATTGACATCAATGAAGATGCAGAGCGATTGCAAAAGAAGGTCGCGAATGGAATCAAAGCTGTAAACCGAAATAAAGGTGTCTTGGTTTTGACCGATATGTTTGGTGGAACACCTTCCAACCTGAGTTATTCCTTTCTTGAGGAAGGCAAGGTTGAGGTGCTGTCCGGAGTTAACCTGCCTCTTTTAATTCGAACGGCGGAGATACGCCAAAATGCGGACATCAGTGAACTTGCTAAACGGCTTGAAATTTTTGGGAAAAAAAGCATTACCCTCGCGAGTTCAATTTTGAAAGGTAATAAACGCAGTGAGTGAGAATCGTAGTTACCATATTTTTGTATCCTATTCAAATTCAATGGTGATCGTAACTATGGAGTGCGAGAGTTAAGCAGAGCGGAGGAACGGAGCGGAACGGTTTTTCGCAGATATAGTCCGCTGCTCCAAGTCTTCAGACACATGCGAAAAACATGATTTTCGCACTCCGGAACTGCATTTAGCCATGATATTTGACTAGGATACATATTTTTCAATAATCTAAAAATGATATCGGAGAAATGATGAGTATCAAATTAGGAATAAACGGATTTGGACGAATTGGCAGATTGGTTTTAAGATCAGCATTAAAACATTCAGATGTTGACGTTGTCGCAATAAACGATCTAAGTAATTCAACGACGATGGCTCATCTATTAACTTATGATTCAGTGCATGGGAAGTTAGATGCTTTGGTAGAGGCAAGTGATGACACGATCCAGGTTGATGGCCATTCGATTGCCGTGACATCGGTTAAAGATCCTGCGACTCTTGACTGGAAACAATTTGGTGTGGATATTGTCGCAGAATGCACCGGTCTTTTTCGTGACCGCATAAATGCATCGAAACATCTTACTGCCGGAGCACGTAAAGTAGTGATTTCAGCACCGGCCAGTGAACCGGATATCACCATTGTCATGGGAGTGAACTCAAACAACTATGATCCTCGTAAGCATAATATCATTTCAAATGCTTCCTGCACGACCAATTGCCTTGCTCCGGTTGCTAAAGTACTTCTTGAAAATTTTGGGCTTCGCAGCGGACTGATGACAACGATACATTCTTATACCGGCGATCAGCGTCTTCTTGATTTTCCTCACAAAGATTTACGCCGCGCCAGAGCGGCGGCATTGTCAATGATTCCGACAACGACAGGGGCGGCACGGGCGGTTGCATTGGTTCTTCCGGAATTGGAAGGCAAACTCAATGGCTTGGCGATTCGCGTGCCAACCCCGAACGTATCGCTTGTCGATCTGGTTATTACAGTAGAAAAAGCAGGGATTACTATTTCCGAAATCAATGGCTGCCTGAAAGAGGCTTCGGAAGGCTATTTAGCAGGTATCCTGGGGTATAACGAATTACCCTTAGTATCATGCGATTTTAATGGCTCTTCATTTTCATCAATTGTTGATGCACCAACCACTTATGTTGTCGATAGTATGGTAAAAGTGCTTTCCTGGTATGATAATGAAGCCGGCTATGCCAACAGGATGGTGGACCTTATCGCCATGATTGGCGCACAATAGAAATTGGAAGGTTTAAATGCTTGTGTGGAATATTTTTGATTTATGGGGAACGCTTTTTTATTGGATTCTGAATATCCAATGAAAAAAAATAAAAATATCTCTTTTAAAAAATCTGATTATAAGGTATAGATAAAATTTACTGTACTTAAATTCAACGCTTATTACTATTACTATTAACATGATAATTATACTTGCGATCATATAAATTCGACAG
>JAOZRC010000698.1 GCA_029940345.1 Desulfobacterales bacterium | reverse complement strand
CTTTCTCAAGGTGATGGATAAACCGCATAAACTCTTTCAATGTGGATTTTGATCAGATGGAAAAATGGAACATCAACAGGAAGGAGGCGCTTGAAAATGCAGCCTAAAGACATCCAAAAATCCTGCCTCCACGAATCTACCCATGCCGCGATTGCCTGGGTTAGAGGTTTAAAGATCAGAGAATTAAACATATCCGAGGACCGATGGTCGAGCGGTGGTCCAGAGGAAGGAAGTTACCTATTTTGCGACATCCAGGGGACCGCGATGACGCATGTGGGCAAATTAACATCAAAAGATATTATTGACAGGATCATGGTGCATCTCTCCCCACAAGCATTCTCAAAGGATTTGGCGGGGGATGGTGCCGATGCCGACATTGAGTCCGCCATGCGTTTCCTGAGTTTTGGGAGTGTTACAGATCCCAAAGCCAGGGAATTGATTGAATCCGCCAGGGAGTTGGAAGGCAGCCCGGATGCCGCTAAAAGGTTTTACGAGCGACATAAGAGCATGGTGCAAGATGTTTTTGATGATCCCAAAATAAGATCAGTTACCAAGTCACTGGCTAAACACCTGGAGGCAGTCGAAACGATGTCCGGGGTTGAGGTTGCCCAGTTTTTAGAGGAAGTGCATGGGGAACCATACCCTAAAGACGCCGTACCATCAAGGGAACAGCCGGTTTCTTTCAGGAATGAGCAAAGTCTTGCGGGGGCAATTGCCGCTGTTTCAGGTTTAACCAAAGCTGCACGCGAGATATTAAATTTGGCCAGGGTCCGGGATGAGGATGAGGAAAATACACAAGAATCCCTGATGGTAAAATTATTGGCCATACAATTTGCTACAGAATAACACGAACAGGGCGGGCGCTTCTTCACGGGCTTGCGCAGTCCTGGAACCCAAGGCGTCACCCCTGCTCTCCGACTTCTTTCTTTTTGAAGGGATGTTGCCAATGCGCGATGGCCGTCCTCCAGGTTAAATGCCCGGGGGATGGCTTTAATTCACGCGAGAGTGGACGTTAGAAATGCATGGGTCCTCCCGGGGGTTTGTGGGGATACGGTTTCCCCCAGCGCGATCATTCGCTCAATTTTAAATTTGAAACACCCTTGATATGGATTAACCCATCTGGGGATATTGGAGCGTTTTTATGATTTATATCGCAGCACCGTTTTGGGCTGAAGACGCAAAAACCCGCAACTATCGCAGGCGTAAAACCATCGAATACAGCGAGCGTTTATTCAACAAAGGCTTGCTCTTTTATTCACCTCTTTTATATTCCGCACATTTCAAAGATAAGAAAACATCTGAACGCTATTGGGTGCAGCACGGCCTAAAAATGGTTGATGCCTGCACGTCTATGCGCGTTTTATGCTTAGAAGGCTGGGATACTTCAGAGGGTGTCAAAGGCGAAATTGCCAGGGCAGAGAAACGGGGAATCCCTGTCGAGCATATCACACGCCATGTTCGACTGTCCTTTCACGGGTCGCGGTCTTTATCCTTGGCGCAATGTAAGCCTGCTATCGAGCAAATATTAGAAAAGCACCTGCCTGATGTGGTTGTCACGCACGGCGAGCCGGAGGGGGCGTGCGGTTATGTACGTCAAATATGTAAAAAACAGGGCATCCCGTTAAAATTGCATCATCTTCAGCATTGGCGTTTGGCGGGGCAATTCCACTGGCGGTCAAAGGTAGTGCTGGAGGATAGCGAATGGGCGGTTTTCCTTCACGATGGGGCCAGCGCGGGCACCGCCGGGGAGCTCGATCTTGCAAAAAAAATGGGCGTGCCATTCTCTTATTTTGAGCTGCGCGGTGGGAAACTGGTCGAAACAAAAAACGAAAACGATGATCCGCAGGATTTTATGCTCGATCTGTTAGAAGATATACGTGAAAAAAGCGTTACAAAGGCGGTGCGGACAAGCGCGGAATATCAGCGGTTCAGGAAAGCGGTCCTGGACCGGGATGGCCACAAATGCATGATATGTGGTGTAACGGAAAAGCTGTGCGTCCATCATATAATACCGTTTTCAAAGTCAAATGCTTTGGCGCTCGATCCCGGCAACGGGCAAACACTATGTGAAGAGCATCATAACTTGATGCATGGGAAATTGAGATGAAAATAATCAAGAAACCGATCAGCACATTAAGCCCGGCACCGTTTCAGACAACCGCAGATCCCACAGATGCAATCATATCCCAGATATCCGGGTATATCCGTGTTGGTGCAAGCTACCTGCTGGCAGCCACCGCTTGCGGCGTCCCAGAATCAACTGCTAAAAATTGGTGGAAAACGGCTGAAAAAGCAAAAGATGGTGTTTACCGGGGATTTTACGAATCAATGCGGGTGGCCAAGGCTCAAGCTGAGGTGATTGCATTGCAGCGGCTATCGGCGGAGGGCGGGGCCAGCGGTGCAAAAACAGTCCTGGAAATCATTAACCCGGAAAAATACGGCAAGAATAAAAAAACGCAGGAAGATATCTCAGAGGAAGTTGATTTTGGGTCGTGTTTCAACAATGAATGATTTGCAGCGGTTTCCTACTTTTGTTTGCGTAATCCATTGTCGATTTTGTCCCCCGTGATTGGCCGTCCCAGAAGGCCAGCACCATGTCGGCCTGGTCAACGATTTCACGGTTCCGCATGTGGAAATAACGCGGGTGGTATTTGGTGGCTTTATCGGTCTTAAACTTGGGGAAAACTACAACGCAGGGGATGTTATGGCGCTTTGCGTATTCTATGGCCAGGGCATCGGCACCGCCTGCTTCGCTCGTAATAATCCGCGCGGGGGCCAGGGCGTCAATGCTATCGCTCAATAATTGTTTATTTTTGAATGTGCGCGTGCCGGTTATCGCAATATCCATGTCCTTTTTATTGCATATGGGGGCGTAAATGTCAACAAAAAAGCTCGAAACTCAGCCGGTTTTGGTAAAAACAGCTAATTTAATGCAATTATTTGGCGTATCACGTCAAACCATAACCAATTGGCGCAAACGGGGCATGGGCCATGCAGCGGTTAAAAAAGGCACTTGGGACCTGCTGAAAGTCGTTACGTTCTGGGCTGAAAACGTCTATTATCCAGAAGACGGCAGCATCACCTCTCACAGGGAGCGCTGGGAGAAGGCCCGTGCAGACAAACTAGAATTTGAATTGAGTGAGCTTAAGCGGCAGCACATTAACATTGAAGATTTGCAGACAGTGTTAACGGCCTTTTACCTGAAGGCTACATCGGCGTTTCACTTGCTATCGA
>JAOZRC010000094.1:3607-12197 GCA_029940345.1 Desulfobacterales bacterium | reverse complement strand
GGGGGCCTAACATGGCCGACGCCGGATCACCGGGCATCAGGTAGGTCAGACTAAACAGAATAATCAATACACCGAGCAAAGTCGGAATTACCCAGAGCGCTCTTTTGATGATGTATTTTAACATTTTTTTATCTCTTTTCCCCTCATGACAATTGCCGGATCAGACAGACACGCAGCCGGAACCGGCTGCGGTGTCTGCTAAACACACTTATTTTAAGCTCATCGTCCAAGGCGTCATTCGTCCGTTGGGATAAATCGCACCGATATTGACATTCTTTTGAGTGATCCAGACCTTTGTTCCGTGGGTCAACCAGATCGCCCAACAATCTTTATCTGTCAGTTTTTGTGCATCCACATAAATCTTGTTTCGCTTTTGAGGATCAATCTCACTGGCGCCCTTTTTGATCAGATCGGTATACTCGGCGTTGCGCCACTGACTCGGATTCCATGATTCACCGGCAAACCATTGCATAATATAATACGGATCAATGGTAGCAGTATAAAACTGGAGATAAGCATCGGTCTGGCCTTTATTGGCAGCGTCATTAAATGCGCCGATCTCTTTAACTTCAATGACAACATCAATGCCCGCTTTGGCGGCATCGGCTTTTATCACTTCAGCCATGATTCGTTCAGCGTCGTTGCCAGGAATAAAGAGATTGACTTTGAATCCGCCGGCTTTACCGGCTTTTTTCATTAGGCTTTTCGCCTTTTCAATGTCCTGTTTGTAAACCGGCGCATCTGACCAGTAGTCAGGAAGACCGGGCGGCAACACCGTGTTAGCCCGTTTGGCCGTGCCATAAAAAGCCGCTTCAACAATATTGTCAACGTTCACGGCATATCGGAACGCCTGACGAAGTTCAAGTTTGTCAAAAGGCGGTTTATTAACGGTCATGCCGAGCCAGTATGTTTTCAAAGCCGGTTTTGAATATACAGCGAATTTGGAATTCTTCTCAAAAGATTTAACATTGATCATGGCCGAGCGGCCGATGTTGATCTCACCTGTTCTGAGAGCGGTCTCACACGTACTGTCTTCGACGATAGGAAGAAAGGTTACTTTTTTTATTTTGGGGCTTTCTCCCCAGTAGCCATCGAATGCAGTCAGTTCAACGTGTGTTTTAGGCTTCCATGAGGCTAGTTGATAGGGACCGGTTCCAACCGGGTCTTTACCGAATTTCTCCCGCCCTATTTTTTCGACCGCCTTTTTAGAAACAATCATGCCCGAATTCATGGGCAATGCCGATGTGAACAGGTTGGCCATTTTATCTTTTAAAATCAATTTAGCGGTGTATTTATCAATCACTTCGACCTTATCCAACAGCTTCCAGGCGCCTTTCTCTGGAGATTTGACCGCAGGATCAATGATTCGCTCAAAGGAGAACTTGACATCTTCGGCCGTCATTTCACCAAAATCTTTGTGGAACTGAACATTTTTGCGAAGATGAAAAACAACCGACTTTCCATCAGCGGCCGCTTCCCACGATTCAGCCAGATCAGGCACGATCTCCCAGGAACCCTCTTTATACTTTACCAATCCGTTGTAAAGACAACTCATAATCATAAGCTCCCTCTCACCACTGGTCATCCAGCCGGGATCGAAGGTGCTTATGTCCTCCCATGTGGCTATTTTAAGCTCATCTTTACCTCCTGCTGATACTGATAAGGAAAAGAGCAGCAGAGAAACCGCCACGATCATCAGTACTTTTCCAATCTTCATTCCTGTCTTCATTTTTGCCTCCTTATAAAATAAATGGTTTTTGCCAAATGGGTCTGCTCCGTAGAGCCGGGAAGTCCAAGTGGCATTTAAAGTGATAAAACTATAGTTTTTTAATCTGTTGCGGACTCCCTGTCCGCCAAAGCTATCGTCTTTGCGGCCTGCTGCCATGAATAGACCGGCGGCAACTCGGCCACCTCGGATTCTGATACAACATCCAGAAATACAGGCCCGTCATGACTGAAGGCGGTGTCCAAAGCGCTATCCAACTCATCTGCTGTGGTGATGCGATAGCTCTTTATTCCAAAAGCGGTTGCCACAGCCGACATGTCGCCGCTCTGAAAATCCACCGAAAAATATTTCTCCTGACAATGAATTTTCTGAAGGGCTTTGATCCACCCGAACATCCCGTTGTTGAAGTGGATCAACACCGCGGGGATATTCAACCTCGCCAATGTTTCCAGTTCACCTGCGGACATCCCCAGACTGCCGTCTCCGAAAAGACCGACCAGACGCGCATCCGGCATTGCATAATGAGCACCGACGATTGCCGGTATGGCGTAGCCCAGCCCGCCATAAGCCCGTGGAATGATGAAGCGGGAGCCGTCGCCACCCAGTTTTAAGAATCGGGTAATATAAGGTGTCGGGGTTCCTGCATCGGAAATGATGACCGCTTCAGAGGTTAAATGCCGATTCAGAGCCGCGATTACACGCTGTGGCTTTATGGGAATGTCATCAGATTCAAATGCGGGGATACTCTCTTCCCAAAATGAGGTACGCGCTTTATTGAGACGTTCAACCCATTCATTCGGCTGTTTATGAGCAATTTTACCTCTGATAAGGACAATCAAGTCTTCAAGGATTAATTTGGCATCACCGGCAACGCTGAGGGTGTTTCGATAGTTGTTGCCCAGGAATTCAGGATTCAGGTCAATTTGAACAATTTGCTTGTCCGATGCGACGCTGGGAAGAGTCTGATTGATAGTTGACACAGAGCCCATTTTACATCCGACATATAACAAAACATCGCCCTCATTGATGGTTGTATGGGCATGAGGGTGAAAGCCGTTGTCTCCGGTGACTCCCATTGCCAGCGGATGATGATCCGGTACAATACCCTGCCCTGAAATGGTAGTGACCACCGGTGCGGACAGCCATTCGGCCAAAGCCAGAAGCGCCTTGCCCGCCTGAGCGTGGTTGGCCCCGCCGCCGGCAATGATTACCAGCTTCCGAGCCTTGATTAACAGCGTGCACAGTTCCTCAAGAACGACCCGCGACCCGCGCGTGCGAAATGCCGGATAGGTTGCACACTCCTCTTCCGCATAAAGTTCATTTGAACTGCCGGGAAACTCATCCCTCTGAGTTTCAATTGGAAATGCAAGATGGACAGCTCCCGGCCTTCCGGTTGTTGCAATCCGAAACGCCCGGCGCAGCGTCTCCGGTATTTTCCCGACGTGTTTGACCAGATATGACCATTTTGTTACCGGCTCGAAAAGCTTTTCACAATTGAGTTCGGTGATGGTCTGTTTGCCTTCACCGGACAATGGGATATCTGAGGTGATTAAAATGACAGGAATGGAAGATGCGTTGGCTTCGGCTATCCCTGGGATGGCGTAAAGCGGCCCCGCGCCCGAGGGGCATTCACAAATCCCCGGTTTGTGGGATAGCCTTGCATACGCGTCAGCCATAAAAGAAGCCGAGCGTTCATCCCGGGCCATGACATGGCGGATGGCCGGGTTCACGTCATAAAGGGCTTCATACAATCCGATGCTTGTGTCTCCGGGAACACCGAAAACCACGTCGGTTCCATAGCGTTTGAGCATTTCGACAATTGTGTGGGCACCGTTCATCCGGTTTTAGTCACTTTCAACATTTCGTTTGATACTGTTAGGGAAAAATTCTTATCTTAAATCCGATGGCTCTGTCAGCTTTAAAAGCTTGCTTCATTTCAATGGTATGATTCCTAATTCATATGCAATATAATGTCAAGAGATTTTTATATAACATTCAAATTATTATACTCTACAGCTAAAAAGTATTTAATCATATTGTAATATTAATATTTTCAATAGTTTTGCTCCCCATTATATAAATAATATTGGATCTATATTTGAATGTTCTTGCAAAAACAGATTTTCAATGTTATATAAAATAAATTTAGTCTGGAGGTCAATCAATGATGCGTAATTCTTTTTCAACAAAAAGACAGAAACAGATCAACCCCATACCGAGTTCGACGGATATTGATCGTATTCGGCGCTCAATCAAGCGAAAGATAAGAGACTTGCTGCTGTTCGATCTGGCTATTGAAACTGGCGTGACAGCCAGTCAACTTTTGCAGCTAAGGGTTAAAGACCTTGCCGGTTTGAATGTGGGTGAAGAATTTTTCGTTTTAACCGGTAAGCAAGGACGTCGTGGGCCCGTAAGAATAGGGCCGAAGACCCATGAATCATTTCAGCATTATATTATGGAAAACCGTCCGGGTTTAAATGATCTGCTTTTTAAATCAAGAAAAGGGGATGACGCACTTTCGCTTCCCAGTGCATCACGTCTGGTCAGCAGTTGGTTTGAGCGGGTTGGGTTAGAGGGGATGAGCGGATTTCTGAGCTTACGAAAAACCTGGGAAATGCAACGCTGCAAACCGGAAGCCGAAAAATCATCTCCACAATCACCTGAACCGGCCTTTTCGATGAATCTCATCCAAACGCCAACGATGCAGGAATTGGCATATAAAGAATTAGAACGCGCCATTGTGACGGCGCGCATTAAACCGGGGGAGAGGCTGGTTGCCGAAAAGTTGGCCAAACAAATGGGGATCAGTACGATACCAATTCGTGAGGCCATTGGCCGATTGGAGGCGCGCAACTTTTTGACCGTTCAACCTAAAAAGGGGGCCACGGTCAACGCGCTTTCTGAAAAAAATCTTAAAGAGATTCTTGAAATACGGTTATTGCTTGAATTGCCCGCTGCACGGAAAGCCGCCATCGCTTCTACGCAAGACACGGTTGAAACAATCAAACGATTAAACCGCCAGTATATTTCGGGACAACAAAAAAATGATGCTGATATGGCATTGTCAGCGAATCGGGAATTCCATTTTATGATTTACAGGGAAGCGAATATGCCCATCCTGCTTGCAATGATTCAAAACCTATGGGATCAGGTCAGCCCTTACTATCATTTGATGTTTCGCCAAACGCTTTTTCAAGACCCTCATACTGGCACTGCTTACCATAAAAAGATCATCCAGGGGATGGCGGCCAACGATCCCCGTAAAGTCATCAAGTGGCTTGAAACAGATTTGTCTGAATCCACTGATTTTGTGACCGGTGTAATGCGAACCATGCGGACGTGAAATAATGGCCGAGTCCTTACTCTATATTGTAACGCGCCAGAGCAGAGGTTACAATATGGTCAATGAGTTTGCGATACTCTTCTATAGGGCCGTCAGAAGAAGGATAATACAGGGAAAATATCTGGGGGCTCCAACTTTTCACAGGTTTTAAGCCGGGTATCCCGTTCACTTCAATGATTTTCAGGTTGCCATCAGCATCAAGGCGTATGTCCGCTCTGACATGATCCAGGCAGTTTAACGCTTCTGTGGCCTGCTTACAAAGTTCAATAAGTTCTTCTTTCTTTCGTGAAACAGGTTTTATTTTTGTAACGCCAACCCCTCTCAAATCAGTTCTCAGGATGGGATATTTTCCGAACAACGACGGATCAACCACGACTTTGCCGGGTAAAAATATTTGATGCGTTCCATTGCCCAGCATCAGAACGGTATATTCATCTCCGGGAAGGTATTCTTCCACCAAAGCAGGCTGTTCAAACCGGCTTTCAATGTAATCTATTCTCTTTCTAAGCTCTTCAGGTGAGCAGACGACGCTTTCATCATTGATTCCCACGGACCTTGACTCATAGCTGGGTTTTACAAAGGCAGGATAAACAATGTCAGGAAGGATATCGGATGTTTCAAGCTGATAGTGGTAGGGAACTGAAACTCTGTTGCGTTTCAATATCCTGTGGGTGGCAGTTTTATGAATTAATTCCTTCATGGTTTTTGCATCCGGCCCGATATAGGGGATGCCTTTATCATCAAAAATATCGGCAAGCCATTTTTCATCACCTTCGCCCATGCCGACAGTCTCTGATTTGCCAGAAATATGATAAAGCGCACTCCAGGCAATGTCAAAGGTGTTTTTTTCAAGGCTAAAGTAAAACTCATCCATATTGTTTACAAACGCAATCCGGGCGCTTTTACCGGAATCATCAATCGCTTTTTTGATACTTTGGGTGACGTTGATATCCCCCCAGCCCTGGGCATCACCTGCCGGGCCTGTAATTAATAGTATTTTTTTCATTCGCGTTAAAACCTTTCAATATATTAGGAAATTTCCAATAAATAATCGGCATCCTCCATTTGCCGGTTTACAATTTGACGGAGTGCTGAACCGAAGGTTTAGAAATTTGCGCTCATTCTGTGCCATACGCTAAAGCTTCGCTTTAGCACTCCTTCAAAAAGTGTAAACTACTTTTGGGTCGATATGAAGGATGCCAAATAATCGACCCGATATCCGCAATGTTGTAGAATCTCCTTATGGGTTAAAAGCGCACTCCGACAACAGAGCCAGGCAAACGCGCAGAGCCGGCAGTGCGAAGACCTTATAGTGAGTCCTCTTAGGACGTCTTCTGAGAATTCGTTAGAAACCGGCGACTTAACCCGTCCGAAGTTCTACATTAAATCGTCAGACGATAGGGTGGGTAATTCGTAACGGGATAAGGTGCGTTTGTTATATATACTAATCCAATTTTGGTTTTTCCAAAATAAAGGAGTGCAAACTTCAGTTTGCATGTACCACCGAGAAAAACTAAAATTGGAATACTATACTTAAAACGACTAATTTCAGAATGTTCATAGTTCGTCAACAAAAAAACTGGTAATGAAAGATCAGTGCTATCGCTTTTCGCCAAGCGTGGCCGGAACTCCGGTCGCCCTGCGGACACCCTCCGTTCCGCCCACGCTTGGCGAAGAGCGATACGCACAAGGAAAACACTTAAAAATCACTTTTGACCAACTGTAAGGGTGGATGTAGTGCAACGAAACCCACCGTATTTTCGGTCAGACGACGGAAGGTTACGCTGCGCTTCACCCATCCTACCCCAATAAGTTACACTCTATTCAAATAACCACTACTCCCCTACCACCTTTCCTATATATTTACATTTAACTTTACATTGACATTTACATTTGGGCGTGTTAATTGTTTAAAAATCATTTGACGCGTGAGATATAAATTCCTACTCGTCGTAAGGTGCGATCTATAACAATCTTTTCTGTTCAGCATTGGCCGAATTTTTCCAACCTGTGCAATTGCAATGAAATGTAGGGTGGGCAACGTTTTACCACTCATCTGAATAATATCCGTTTAAAACGTTAGCAATTGAATTCGTTAATTAAAAATACATTTACCCACCGGTTTTAAGTAAAGCGGTGGGCATCGCCGACAAAGACAGATTCTCTATGCAAAATCAATTTCCGGCGATGTCCACCCTATGTCGCCAATTCTAATTGCACAGGTCGAATTTTTCTAAGCGGTGCATTTCAACACCTCAACAATTTAGTTCGTTTGATTGGCAGGGCAAATAAAAAGCGATTGGCTATGCGAGAGCGTGCGATCATTCATCTTAATATCGCCGATTTCGCCGTGGCAGTGGAGCGTATGACAGACTCCCGGTTGCGGGGGCGTCCGGTGATTGTTGCGCCACAGGGCACCGTGCGTGCGGTGGTGTATGATATGAGTGAAGAGGCGTATCAAAGCGGCGTCCGCAAAGGAATGCCCCTGATGCAGGCGTTACGCCGCTGCCGGGATGCGGTTGTGCGTTCGCCCCGTTTTGATCGCTACGAACATGCGATGGCGGATTTTCTCAAACAAGCGCGGCCCTATTCCCCATTAATTGAAATGACCGACTGCCATGGCCATCTTTTTATAGACATCACAGGTGCCGGAAGATTGCTCGGTCCGCCGCCGGATGTTGCCTGGCGAATTCGTAAAAATGTCCGAACGGATCTGGGGCTTGATCCGATCTGGTCGGTGGCGCCCAATAAACTGGTCGCCAAAGTGGCTACCCGCATGGTTAAGCCTACGGGCGAATACATCGTGGGCGCGGGGGATGAAGCCTCATTTTTACGTCCGTTGCCGCTTTCTTATATACCGGGGGTTGAAGCGCGGGATTTGAAACGGTTTCACGAATTTAACATGACCTGCGTCAGCCAGGCCGAGCATTTATCCTTACTTCAGATGGATGTGTTGTTTGGCAAGCGCAGTCCCGCTTTGTATCATTCATTAAAGGGGATTGACCCGTCACCGGTGATGCCGGTGGGACAGAAACACCCCAGGATATGCGCCGAACACGAATTTGGCGCCGACACCAATGATGTCAGCGTCGTGAGCGGTATTTTATATCTGCTTTGCGAACAGATCGGCACCGACCTGCGTCAACGGCGGATGGCGTGCCGGCGAATCGGAATTATCATTGATTATACGGATGGCGGACGCATCATTCGCCAGGCTTCGGCCAACCCGGCTACGGCATACGATACGGAACTGTTTGAAACGGCGGAGATCGCGCTTAAACGCGCCTGGATTCGGCGGGTGCGAATCCGCTGTCTGCGTTTAATCAGTGACCGCCTTACCTATCCGCCCGCTCAATTGGAACTCTTTCCCACATCCGAAGGCATACGGGAGAAGAAAAACAAACTGCTCACCGCGCTGGACGCTATTCGAAATCGCTTCGGAATTCAGTCAGTTCGGATAGGGCGTACATTGGCCGCAGCGCCGTTATAGTTCGGAATTCGTTATTCATTATTCGATGTTC
>JAOZRC010000094.1:0-3507 GCA_029940345.1 Desulfobacterales bacterium | reverse complement strand
AATGCCGCCACTAATCATCCATTCCTATTATTCCCTCTTATGGGGCGTAAACTCGCCGCATCAAATCTGCAAAGCGGCGCGCGTGCATGGCTATACCCATATCGCCCTGACAGACACCGATAATCTTTACGGTTTATGGCCGTTCCTGTCAGCCTGTCATCAGGAAAACCTGACGCCGATTATCGGTGCGGAACTGACCGACCCGGTTGGCGATGGCCGCGCCATTTGTTTGGTAGAAAACGACGATGGCTACCGCAATCTTTGTCGCCTGATCACGCGTCGCCATTGCAACCCTGACTTCAACCTGGCAACATCATTAGCCGTCCATGCCCTGGGGTTGACCATTTTGAGCAGTGATGTCGAATTTTTTTTAAAATTAAGGCATTCGGGGATTGAGGTCTTCGCGGCGGTCGAACGTAAACCCGATGGTGCCGCCTGGCGACTGCGGAAAGCCGCCCATCGTTTGGATGCGCCTGTGGTGATTGCCCCAGGCAGTTTTTTCCTGGAGCCGGATGAATTTCGGATTCATCGGGTGTTAAGAGCCATTGATCTCAACACATCGCTTTCACGTCTGACCGCCGCTCATACGGCTCCGCCGGACGCCTGGCTGGCATCGCCGTCGGAGTATAAACAGCGCTTTTCAATCTGGCCAGATGCGTTAAAGACCACTGAAAAGCTGGTCAGACGGCTGCGATTCACCGGCCCCAAACACGGTGTGGTAATGCCTCCCTGGAAAACGCATCAGGCTCTTAGCGCTCGAAGCCAGTTGCGCGAAGCCGCTTATGGCGGTGCCCGGAATCGTTACGGTGACGATCTTTCTGAAAACGTTGTGGATCGGCTCGAACACGAATTAAATGTAATTGAGGCGAAAGGTTTTTCTTCCTATTTCATGGTGGTTAAGGATATCGTAGCGCGCAGTCCGCGTATTTGCGGCCGCGGTTCCGGAGCCGCATCTTTGGTGGCGTATTGTTTGGGAATTACCAATGTGTGCCCAGTGAAGCACAACCTTTATTTCGAACGCTTTCTGAATCCGGGACGCTCCGACCCACCGGATATTGATGTTGATTTTGCCTGGGATGAACGTGATGCAGTGATCGCTTCCGTACTCGAACAATACCGAGGCCATGCCGCTATGGTATGCAATCATGTAACCATGCAACCGCGTTCGGCGATACGTGAAACTGCCAAAGTGTACGGATTGCCTCAAGGTGAAATCGGTCAGATTTCAAAACGGTTGCCTTGGTTCTGGAACAAGCGTTTCCAAGATTCCGATCTGCTTGCCAATCTGAAACTGCTGCCGGAATTGGACAAACCGGATTTGCAGGCACCCTGGCCGGAAATTATCAGGATAGCACAACGCATTATTGGGGCGCCCCGCTGTCTTTCCGTTCATCCGGGAGGCGTGGTGATTACGCCGGAACCGCTTGAAGATTACGTTCCGGTTCAAAAAGCGCCCAGAGGCGTTCCCATTATCCAGTGGGAAAAAGATAGCGCCGAAGAGGGCGGTTTGGTCAAGATTGATCTGTTGGGCAACCGCAGCCTGGGCGTTATTCGGGATGCCATCGCCAACCTTCGTGATAACGGGACTGCCTGGAATGAACAAAGATGGGAGCCTGAAGAGGACGCCGCCACGCGTAACACCATCGCTAACGGCAATACGATGGGCTGTTTTTACATCGAAAGTCCGGCCATGCGCCTGTTACAGAAAAAAACGCACGTCGGTGATTTCGAACACCTGGTGATTCATAGCAGCATTATCCGTCCGGCCGCCAATGAGTGCATTCGTGAATATATTCGCCGTTTGCATGGGGGCGCGTGGAAGCCGATTCATCCGTTGCTGGCCGATGTTCTGGATGAAACGTTAGGGATTATGGTGTACCAGGAAGATGTCGCCAAAACCGCTGTGGCCGTGGCCGGTTTTTCCCATGCCGATGCCGATGGATTGCGCAAGATCATGTCGAAAAAACATAAACGACTTAAACTGCAAGATTATAAACTGCGATTTACTCTTGGCGCACAAAGGCGCGGCCTTACGCAAGCGCAAATCAGCCTGATTTGGGAAATGATGATGAGTTTTTCGGGATACTCCTTTTGCAAACCGCATAGCGCCAGTTACGCCAGGGTCTCTTTTCAGTCAGCCTATTTAAAAACCCATTTCCCGGCTGAATTTATGGCCGCGGTGATCAGCAACCAGGGCGGTTTTTACAGCACGTTTGCGTATGTTTCGGAAGCACGCCGGATGGGCGTTAAAATTCTTCTGCCGAATGTAAACAAAAGCATGATTCGCTGGCAAGGCGGCGCCGGTGCGATGCAAGTGGGGTTTTTGTCGATTAAACATCTGAGCGTTGAAACACAGAAACGGATCGTCTCGGCACGTCTGACAAGCGCGTACACCCATATCCGTGATTTCCTCAATCGTGTGCGGCCCGGTGACAAGGAAGCGCGCACGTTAATTCACGCCGGCGTTTTTGACGCATTGCATCCTGAAATCGGTCGCACGGCCTTGTTATGGGAACTGGCCTGTTGGCGGAAAACACGCGAGGATCGTTCACATAATCCGGGTTTGTTCACATCCGGCCGGAATATCGCTCAACCGGTGTTTCCGCCTGAAGATCGAATCACGCGGTTACGGCATGAATTTTCCGCTTTAGGCTTTTTGTGTAATTGCCATCCCATGGTTCTTTATGCGCCAATTTTAAATCAGCCTGTAAATCAGCCTGAGCAGCGTCCAATTGTCAAAATGTGTGATTTAGAGCGGTTTGTCGGCCGTTGCATGCATTGCGCCGGGATATTGCTGACTGGCAAGGTTGTTCATACCAAACATGGCGATCCCATGCAGTTTCTGACCTTTGAAGATGACACCGGGTTGGTGGAAACGACGTTCTTCCCCCAAATCTACCGCCGCTTTTGCGCCCTCCTGGAATGGGGGCGGCCCTTTTTGCTTTACGGCCAGGTTGGTGTGGATTTTGGAGCCGTCACAATGATTGTGAAACATGTCACGTCCTTGAACGGTCAGGCTTTCAGCTTGTAGTGTAAATCTCGGCTATTCGCATAAAGCGAGACAAATTAAACTATAGACGTTCAGATAATCAATGTCACTACGTTATCGGTCGGAGATATACTATGGTGTATTATCTCCTCCCTCTAGCCTTGTGACATTAATTATCTGAAAGTCTATACTTGCTGCCAAGCAAGTCATCCAATCGGTTAAAAACCCTCGACTTCCAGTCGAAATTTTGTTAAGCTGATGGCATGAGGTCATAAAAAAGATCGACCTGTGCGGTTTGAAATGACAGATAAGAATCAAAGCCCTGAAATGGCGGCTTGAAGTTGGGGTTTCGGTATATTACAAATGCAATTTTTCTGCCTGTACCTCCATTTTACAATTGACACTTCTTCGGATTTGTTGGATGTTTGATACTATAATCACACTTGAGAATCAATTATGGGAGTTTTAGAGCCTGTTTGAAAAGTCTTAAATCGGCTGCAAAAGCGTGAGAGCGGTTC
>JAOZRC010000697.1:1758-3236 GCA_029940345.1 Desulfobacterales bacterium | reverse complement strand
GCATCAGACTCTTGTGGCAAGCTCCGGACGGAGCTGAAACGATCACCTATTCCGTGTATCGCGCCGACGCTGCTGAAATTACATCCCTGGATGGATTGACGCCGATTCAAACCGGCATTGACGCCACTCAATGGACCGACCCCGTGCCGTCGCCTTCCGAACATTGCTATGCAGTGACAGCCGTTGACGCCGCCGGCAACGAATCACCGCCATCGAATTCATTCTATCTTAATTTTGATTTGCTGCCCGTGACTACATTGCAGGTGCTTCAGCAGGATAATGATGCGCCGGTGATTTCCTGGACGCACACCGGCAGTAGTATCGCAGGCTATAATTTTTATCTGGATAACGTCAAACTGAATTCGAGCCTGCTCACCGGCTTAACATACACTGATACGGGCTATACCGGTGATGAGCGCCATTATGCCGTTACGGCCGTTGACAATAACAGCGTGGAAAGCCTGAAAAGGGAGATTGTGCTGCCGAAAATAGAGGCTTCGCTCAATGCGGATGAAAAACTGAGCCGCGGCATTATCAACCGGCTGGAATACACGGTAAAAAATCTGTCGTCGGCCGCTGTCAATCACTTCCGTTTAAAAGTGGACGTGGAAGGCAATATGCACATCTCGGACGAGTCCGATCTGGCGGCCGGGGCTTCCGGCACTGTCAGCGTAACCGTGGGCGGTTATGCCGATCTGCCGGATATGGCCGCGTTGACCACCACGCTGGCGATCACTCCCAATGCGGGCGAAGAAGTTCAAATCATACGCACATCCCAAATCACTGTGAATGACGATCTGTATGTATTGGGAATTCTGAACGAAGAGTTTATCCGCGGCGGTTCGGGACGGATGCGCTTTACGTTTGAAAACACCGGGGAAGAGGAGATCGAAATTATCACGGCGCTCAATTCCGGCGCCGACGCTTCGGATCTGATTCGCTGGCAATTGGCGGACACGGATGGCAATGTGTTTGCGGCCAGCCCTTTCAAGCAAAATCTCGGCAATGATGTCATTATGACGCCCGGCGGCCAGACCGTGGCCCGCATTCCGGCAGGCGCGATTTTCACTTCCGCTGTGACTGAAATCGCCATTCCGGACAACGCGCCTGATGATGTTGTGCTGCAACTGACCATCGACAACATTCATTTTAGCGTCAGCGCCCCTGAACAGATCACCATTGACGGACTGTCCTCCACGCGCCAAATCTCGCTCATGGACACGGCCTATTACGGCGAAGTGCTGAACATCACGCCTGCAACGTCAACCGGCGAAACCGACATCGTAATTACCGGCCGCGCGGTGGAACGCGATTCGGAACAGCCCTTGGCGGAAGTTCCCCTGAATCTGGTGACAGCGGTTGACGGGTTCGAGCGCATTTTCAATGTGTTCACGGATAGCGACGGTAGTTTCACCTACACCTACACGCCTGCGCCTGATGAATCCGGTGTTTATGCGGTCTGTGCCGTTCATCCGGAC
>JAOZRC010000697.1:0-1748 GCA_029940345.1 Desulfobacterales bacterium | reverse complement strand
CACGTTTAGCCCTTCCGAAATTGATCTGAATGTTCCGCACAATTACGAGCAAACGCTCACGATTCAGGCCGTTGCCGGGCTTGGTACAGATATTCATAATTTACAGTTGATCTACGCGGCCGCCGACCAACCGGACGGCCAATTGCCCCAGGGAATTTACGTCACACCGGATGCGCCTGTATCGGAACTGCCTGCCGGAGAGCAGACCGCGCTTGCCTTTACGATTTGGGCGGACAACACTGCCGCGGAATCCGGCGTTGTGAAGCTGCGTGTGCAAAGCGATGAAAACGCATCCTGGGGAATGATCACGGTGAACACCTATTTTACCGAAGCCCTGCCGGCTTTGTTCTTCACCCCTGACCATCTGGAAACCGGTGTGGCGCGGGATGAGAGCATCACCGAATATATTGAGTTGGAAAATAAGGGCCTGGCTGCGTTAAACGGTGTCAACCTCGCGCTGCTCAATCCCGACGGCACACCGGTGCCGGAATGGCTGTTTATGAACGCCGACGCCGATCAGGGCGATATGGCGGTTGGCGCGAAAAAGGAGATCAGCATCACCTTCGCACCGCCGGCGTCCGTAGCGGAAGACGTTTATCATTTTCTCTTGCGCGTTACCGCTTCCAATGCGCCCGTAACGGATATCAATCTGTATGTGGCCGTCACCCAATCCGGCATAGGCAATCTGCTTCTTAAAATTTCAGATATATTCACCGGCACGATTGATCCGGACAGCGGCGAAGTGATCCAGGGTCTGTCCGGCGCCAAAGTGCAGGTGCAAAACGAAAATGTCCTGACAATTGATGAAACACTGGTAACGGACAGCTTCGGCGAGGCTCTGTTCACCGATCTGCCGGCAGGACGCTATAAATGTCGTGTCACGGCGGATAACCACCAACAATATATCGGTCGCTTGCGAATCAAACCGGGTATCACCGTATCCCAAGAAGTGTTGCTTCCTTATGACCTGGTCACGGTTGAATGGGAAGTGGTGGAAACGACTATTGAGGATAGATATGAGATTGTTTTGCAAGCGACTTACGAAACCCAAGTGCCGGCCGCTGTTATCGTAGCCGAGCCATCTTCCTTGTCGATTCCCGATATGCAGCCCGGCGATGTGGTAACGGGCGAAATCCGTTACACCAATTACGGCCTGATTCGCGCCGACGATCTGAACATCGGCATTCCTGAGGATGATGAATATTTCAAATATGAGATACTGATCAACAACCTCCCGGAAAGCCTGGACGCCAAAGAATTTATCATCGTGCCGTATCGCATCACCAGCCTGAAGCGTTTCCCGGGGCAAGAGAGCGGCGGCGGTGACTGCTTTGCTTATGTCAAATGTATCTGTATGGATTACGGTTATTGGTGCGCTAATGGTCAATGGTTCGGAGGCGGAAGGGAGTGTTCATGTATCTCTTATGGATTCGGGGATTGCGACTGGCAGTGGCATGGCAGTCCCGGTAGTGGCAGCAGTGGCACTTGGAACCCGCAAAGCAGTGATATTGAGGGGGTGCTTTGTCCGCCAGATCCGTTAAAGCGTCTGTTTGACGTTTGTGCAGGCAAGTCGTCAACTCAATCGACAGGCAGCAACGTTGATTTAATTCGGGGTGTATACACGGACTATGCGGTCGATCTTTCCGTTAAAATAGCTGGCGATAATCTAAAAATTCAGCGTTCTTATTTTAACAATAACTGGTATTTCAATGATCTGGTGAATAGAATTAAATTGATTTACGGCGGTT
>JAOZRC010000696.1 GCA_029940345.1 Desulfobacterales bacterium | reverse complement strand
ACGATGATCAAGAAAGAAGCTGTAAAGATTACAGGGAGGCAGGGTAAAGGAAAGAAAAGACAGAAAAAGAAGGAATCTCTGGTAGGAGTCAAATATAATATTAATGCAAATATCCGGACTGCCGATGAAGTTGCTGACAATCTGGTGTATCCTGAAAAAAGAGAGAATGAAAATTAAAAAAAACAGGAAAAAGCTCAGAATATCAGGTATATTGCCAGTATAGCAAAGCCTAAGAAAGAAGTGATGGAAGAGATTTATGATGAAATAAAGGGCATCCTTCATAATAACCAAAAAGTAGTTTACACTTTTCTCCGGAGTGGTGAACTTACAGTTTAGCATTAGCGGGCGCTAAATGCTAAACTGTAAGTTTGGCACTCCTCCGAATTGTCAAGCGGAAAATGAAGGATGCCAAATAAAGAATGAAAATTTTATCAACAAACCTCTGCTCTGCGTCATGGACGGCTTACTGTACCTGTGGGATCAGCTGAAAACTGTCTTCAAAGATATTTCAAACAAGGTCTGCATCCTCGATATTATCCACGTTTTAGAGTACATCTGGCTGATAGCCCATATAATGCATAAAGAAGGCAGTGATGATGCGAAGAAATATGTATATAAAAAACTAAAACTTATATTGGAAGGGAAAATTGCTTCTTATATTATGGAACTTCAAGTAGAAATGCAGAAAAGCAAATGGAAGAAGAAGTCTCATCAGGAAAAGTTCAAAAAAGTGATAACCTATTTAAAGAATCACAAGCAATATATGAAATATGATGAGTACCTGTCAAAGGGATATCCAATAGGAACCGGAGTTGTGGAATCTGCTTGCAGCCATGTGGTCAAGGACAGAATGGAAATTTCAGGAGCCCGGTGGGGTATTAACGGAGCAGAGTCTGTTTTAAGATTAAGATCTGTTGTTAAAAGCAAGGATTGGGATAATTACTGGGATTTTTTTACCGGTCAGGCCAGAGATAATGAATTTATAGCTGATGAATACAATTCCTTTAATATACAAGAAAAATTGCGTGCTTAATTTTGGTTACACTCAAATCATTCATGATAATTTCATATCGTGCATCAAGTCTCGCATCGCCTATCTCCGATGTTTCCAATTCGTTCTCTATCCAGTCTTGCATAGCATTTCTCCTTTGAAATAGGACTGCAAAAATAGTTGATCTCATCTTTCATGGAAGATGATTACCGGATTGACTATTATAACTGACTGATTTTTTTGATTGAATCAATATTGTTTCCTTCGAAATTATCTGATTTCTGCCATTTTGGGAATGCACCCTTCCTTAGTGTCTATACGATAATATTTTTTTTCTTGATATATATGGTGGGTTTTCCTATGGTCGGAATTGTATATAGCGGACGCGAAGATTTCCGGTCACTATCGCTTTTTACATCCTTCGAACCGCTGAACTTACCACTATGTTTTTCAACACAAAGGATAAAGAAATGTCAACACCTTTAACACTCGAAATATTTTCCGATTACATCTGACCTTGGTGCTACTTCATTACCGGGCGTATTGAACAGCTTAAAAAAGAATATCAAATTGCGATTCGGTGGCGGGCTTTTCCGCTTCATCCGAACACGCCGGAAGAGGGGCTTTCGCTTGAACGGCTTTTTGCCGATTCCCCCGTGGATATCGGTAAAATGATGCATAACCTGAGAAAAACGGCGGCCGATCTGGGACTGCCTTTCGGAGAGAGGGAAAAAACCTTCAATAGTCGTCTGGCTCAGGAATTGGGCCTGTGGGCTGAATCAAAGAATAAAGGGGATGCCTTCCACACGGCCGCCTTCAAGGCCTACTTTGCTGACGGCCAGAACATCGCAAAAGTCCCAGTGCTTCTGGATATAACCGCATCTGTTGGGCTTCCTGTGGATAAAGCTGCGACAGTTCTTGAGTCAAGGGAATTTAAGTCGCGGGTGGATGCGGACTGGAATCTTGCGCGTGAGAAAGCGATTACGGCTGTTCCGACATTTGTGATGAATCAGGACAAATTGGTTGGTGCCCAGCCGTATAAGATGTTGGTAAAACTTGTTGAGGAAAATGGGGCCCAAAAAAAAAGGAAAAATGAAGGATGACATAAAATAATTTTTTTTTGTAAATATCCACAAAAGAGAGTTATTGACTTAGCGCCCAAAATACCTTATTTGATTGCAACAATTGGCATCCTTCATTTTCCGGTTATGATTCGAAGGAGTGCAAACTTCAGTTTGCCTCGCTAACAACGCAAGCTGAAGCTTGCACTCCGAATGTGGAAGTTATTTCGGCCCCGATCCTAAGTTGAAGGATACCTATTAATTATTGGATTCTGAAGGTTAAATTACTTATCTTATAAATTCGTATTTTTCATTGATCGCCATATCAATGGCTGTCATCAATCGAACACTTTTACGGTTAGGAGGAGTCACGTGATAAAAAATCATGTTAAACGGTTTGGCTATCTGTTTGTGTTTACTTTTTTAATTATTTCTTGCGCGGGGACCCAACTCAAACAAAAACAGGTTGCCGATGCCTATAAAGGCAATCCCGTGTCAGATATTCTTGTAATCGCAATAACAGGCAATGAACATAATCGGCGGTCTTTTGAAAAAAAGTTCGTTGCCCATTTGAAAGCATTCGGAGTTGATGCTGTTGCAAGCGAAGAAGTGTTAGCGATGCCAGCAGATTTGAAATTGAAAAAAGAGACAATCTTAGATACGGTCAAACAATATGAAAATGATGCTGTAATCATCACCCAATTGGTCGGTAAAGAAGATATGGAAAGTTACACACGCGGCGGTTCGGAAAATCGAGGTTTTTACGGGTTTTATCTGAGCGGAGTCAGTTATGCACGCGATCCGGGATATTCGAGTACAAAAACCACTGTTCGCTTGCAGACGAATTTGTACGATGTAAAAACGGAAAAACTGATCTGGTCCGGGAAAACAAAAACATGGGCCAGGGACTCAAAAGATCATGTCGTCAATGATCTGATCAAGTCCCTGATAACGAGCATGCATAAAAATAAATTGATCGCACCCAAATAGCTGATTATAACGGATTTTGGAGGGAGATATTTTGATCCATTATTAGTTCTACTTTGGTAACTTTAATTTTGACAGCCATTTTTGTACCTGCAATAGCCAGAATCATAAAAAATTGGCAGCATGTAGGGTGGGCAGAGCTTGGCGGAACCCACCATTCGGTAATCAGGCGGCCATATTGGTGGGTTCCGCCAGGC
>JAOZRC010000695.1 GCA_029940345.1 Desulfobacterales bacterium | reverse complement strand
CAATTTGTTAGCTTGAGCCTACCCCATTTCAAATTTTTGAATAAATATCAAATAGTTTAATTAAGGTACAACCGTGCCAGAGAAACTTCCATCACTTGAGTTGCCAGCTATATCATTTACTGTAAAGTTTAGCCCATAATCGTCAGCCGGATTACCTGGAGGACCAGTGAAAGCCCCAGACGTCACATTTATTTTAAAAATTTTACTTGCACCAGTGCCACTTTCAGTAATACTATTTACGGTAATGGGACCTGTTGGGGAACTACAAGTTAAATTATTGACCCCTGAGCCAAAATCAGATACATTAACAATAAAGTCTTTTGTTGTTCCTTGACTTATATCGCCGTCACCTGTAGCAGAATCAATACTTGGAGGAGTAGTATCTTTTGGCGTATTTGCCGAAAAATGAGCCTTAATCAAATGCCCAACAGCCAACCTGTTCCCTGACAAATCATCACATCGAACCTCAAGATAGGGATAATAGGTCGCTTCGTTCGAGCCGCCGCCACCCGCCTTGATTGTTACAGCAATTAAAAGCTCCCGTCCTCCATCTTTAACCGTATAATTGCCGACAACAGATAAACCCGGAGTTTCTTCCAAATCAACGAAAACCGAGTCCGGATTCAGACCGTCAGGTGATTTGGCGGAAATAAGAAGCTCAAGCGTATCCCCGGCTTCCAGCCAGAAGCGGTCAACGGTTAGAAATTCGATGCTGTTGAGGCTGTCGGAAAGATCAGACAAAATGATATTTTGAAATTCCACCGTTACACTGTCACCGGGCAAACGGGCGGCGGCGAGCATCGAAAAAGAAGGGGCCGCCATATTGATCGGAAATGTCATGCGATACGGCTCAAGATTGTCGATGACCCACGATATCTGATTCGGCGTCCATTGCACGCTGAAATGATGGGATGCGCCTGTAAGCACCGGCATATCCGCCACCCAGTAACCGCCGACGGGCAGGCCGTGGGTGCGCCTTCCACCATTACGGTAACGCCATCAGGTGAAACACCCGGATCGTTGATAATACCCAAAGCGATATAATTTTCCGCATCATTCCAGAATTGAACGATGGCTTTATAGCCGCTGCCATCGCCAAAGGCGCCGCCGGGTCCGGTTCCCACGACATCTAATTCAAGCGTTCCGTTGCCGGCCAGACGTTGCTCGGATGTCGCGCCGGCCATATAATTCACCGGTCCGAGACCCCATGCCGTCTGAGAAACTCTGACGCCGCTGATGGCGACGCTGTCATGAGTCGCACTGACCGACGCGGTGAGTCCGCCTGGGTCATCCCAGGTATTGGCTTGAAATGTCGTTGTATCAGCGAACAAATAAACGGGTGTGAATAAAATTGTTAATGCGATGGTTAAAATTCTTAGACCTGACATTGACGATCTCCTTGTTTTTAATGGTTGTTTTTAATTTTCCAGCATTGAACGCAGTTCGGATGCGTTCTTGACATTTATGATTGCTTCTTTTATTTCTCGCAGTTTGGCAATATCCTGAATCTGACTTACAAGTTTCATCAGCTCTTGGGATTGATCTTCAAATCGAAGCGACAGGCCAAACTCAAGGGCTTCTGACAAGTTATGCCGAACTCCTTGTTGAATTCCTTCATTTTTAAAGTTTTCTGCTACCTTCTTGACTAATTCAAATTTGTCGGTATCCATGTTTTTTTCCGCTATCGCAATGATTTTATCAGGCGCCATATCTGCCACGCTGAATATATAGATGAAAATGGCTACCAGGTGACAAAGATTGTTTACGGATGGGTCCTGCTCGCGTATTCTGGTAAAATCATCGTATGATAGATCCTCAATATCCGTGTCGGTGCTATGTTTACAAGGCAATGAAAACTTACTTCCCAAAATACGGCCTTCTATAAATCCTTCTTGTCTGAGTATATCCGCCGCAGCCATAAACAAATCTCCTCTTATTCTTCATAAGCAAATGTAAGTATTTCGCCATAAGTTTTCCGGCATCAGATATACAAGGTCTCCAAAACCTCGCGGGTCTTTGATAAAAAACTTTAAAAGGTGCGGTTGCTTTAAAATGTAGGGTGGGCAGGGTTTTTCCATTAACCTGATTCATATCTGATGAAATGGCAGAGAAATAATCTTCCTTAAAGGGAACTGCCTTTGCCCACCGGTTTGTTAAAAAGCCGGTGGGCAAAAGTTGTTTCCCTTAACGAAGCCTATCGCTTTTCTACTTCATCAACTTTAAACCGGGTTCGTAGCAAAACATTGCCCACCCTACATTTGGTAGCAACCGCACAGGTTGAAAACTTTTGTCCGAGTACTTAAAATATCTCTTCCATCAAAGCCTTCTTGCCTAAGTCAGAAGAGCCGTATCCAGCCACCGTGCATCCTCACTCAACGCAGTGAAATTTATTATGTGACTGTCTATAGTTCATCAGTTTGTTTTAAAATATCAGTGTAAAGATTCTGAGCAATCCAGAAATTTGCTTCTTCTCGAAGTCTGTTTAACAAAGGTTTTATTTCTTTTATAATTTTATCTTTTTTTGCCCTCATCAGAATGCCAAGTACGCCGGTTTTCGGCAAGTTGTAAATATCTGCCACACTTCTTGCGTCGGTTTCATCCAAAAGAATCAGATCGGCTTTTCTTTCAACAGCCAATGTTATGGCTGCCGCTTCTCCGATATCCAAATCCTTGCCAAGCAATCTGAAGAGGTCCTTATTACCAAGAGATGCGATTTTAATCCAGTCTGCCTGTATGATTTCACTTGCCCCAGCTTTGCCTTTACCATCAACTGTCAATTCTTTCCAGACCTATTCAGGAACCGTAATTTCAAAAAACATTTCTCTTAAAAGATGCAGATGGCGAATAATGGCAAGGTTCATCAGAGGGGATGAATTACTGACAATCATTTTATTCTCCATACGCAAATTTAATATCCTCTTCCAGATCACCCTGTTCATAATGCCTTGGTATTTGAAGATTTCCCAGCCTTTCGGAAAATTCCCATTTATTCATCCCCGTCAATTGCCTTGCTTTTCCGAAAGAGAGAAATCCCCGCCGGTATAAATGAACGGCAAGTTCTTCCGTAATCTGTTGTTTTGCAAATTCGGAAGGCATTTTCAAAGAGAGCATAATTTCTTTCGGAATTTCAATCTGTATGGCTTTCATTATTTCATTCCTTTGCATCCACTTCAAATCCTTGGCTAAGTCAGAAGACCCGTATCCAGCCACCGGGCATCCTCACTCCATGCGATCTGA
>JAOZRC010000093.1 GCA_029940345.1 Desulfobacterales bacterium | reverse complement strand
CTTATATCAGGATAATCAGGACGCCTACAATACCATTAACCGTGGAATGGGGCTAGCCAAAGGGGACTTTATTGCTATTCTGAATTCTGATGATATCTACACACCGAACCGTCTGGCGCGATTACTTGAAGTTCATGAAGAAACCCAGGCAGTGTGCATCTTCACTGATGTTACACCGATTGGGGGCAATGATGAGGTGCTGGATAATCCCGAATTTGGTTGGAATGTTTGGCATCAGAAGAACCGCGATTTCTATTTTCAAACGCACGATCTCTACACCGCTTTTTTCAAAGGCAATTTTATGGTGACCACATCCAACCTGTTTAGGAGTAGAGACGCAGTCAAGAAAGTGGGCCAATTCAGTTCTTTGCGCTATTTGCATGACTATGATTTCATTTTTCGCATGATGCTGGCGTTTCCAGATAGTGTGGTTTATCTGGACGATGAAAAACTGCTGTTTTACCGCATCCATTCAGGCAATACCTTGAATCAGGCTGCGATTATCGGTCGGGAGCAGGATAAAATGATTATCAGAAAATATATGCTTAAAAAAATTCCGGTAAATAAGCGCCCACAATTAGACCGTATGGTAAATCGACTTATTGAGATTCAACGGCTTTTAATCAGAAAACGTATGTCAGCGTATCAAAAAGGGTATCTTAAAATTCGTAAATATCTTTCGCTTTACCTGCTTGAATGGCGAAGTCTGGTTATTAAATCCTTAATTTTCAACAAATCGTTGAGAAATTTTATGCCTATTCTGAGAGCCGCAACCGAACGTTTGATCGAACTTGAGTATGAATTGGTTGAAGTGTACGCACTTTTAAACGGAAAACCATTGCCGGTTCCTCGCAAGACAGATAAGCCTTTTGCTCTCATTCGATATTTTCTCTCTAACAGAATAACTTAAAATTTCCGAGTTATGAAAATAAAGACATTTTACAAACTCAATACGCTGGTAAAATATGCCGATAAAATCGCGGCAGATTATGACACCATATCATTTGATTTGTTCGATACGCTTTTAATCCGCCGTGTTCATTTCCCGGACATGCTTAAAGCGCCAGTCGGACGTTTTATAGCAGCTAAAGCAAAAGCCTACGGATTATTTTGGAAACCCGAGAAAGTTCATCAGCTCAGAGATGAAATTGAAGCCGCCCAACGTGCGAAAACCGGCGAACGTTTTGAAGACCATGAAGCCTGCTATCCCGATTTCATGCGTGACGTTTTATCGCATGTTTTTGAAGATCAAATCAGTGATGAACTCTTGCAGGAAGTAACAGATTATGAACTTGCGATTGAAAACGCTATGCTGGTTCCGCGAACCGAACTGGTGGCTTGGCTGCAAAAACAGCATCAGCAAGGCAAAACGGTTCTGGTTATATCCGATATGTACCTGCCATCGGAACATCTCAAACGTTTGATTGAGCATGCCGGTTTTGCCGATGCCGTGACCCATGTGGTTTCATCGGCCGATACATTTAAGGCCAAAGCATCCGGTGCGGCTTTTCCTATGCTAAAGGAGAAATTCGGATTAGAACCACAGCGTTGGTTACATATCGGAGACAACCCGATTTCAGATGGTGCGCGTCCCAATGAATTTGGCATTCGCTCCCTAATCATCAAAGATGCCTCAGAAAAAACACGCAAACTGGTTTTCAGGATTTACTACGGCTTTGCATTGGGCAGTGATTTTTGGAAAGGGCGTATGTTCCAGCAAATGATGCTACCTTTGGAGAACGAGAACCAGCCTCGTCCGTCTTTGTACAATGAGGGTTATCACTTTTTTGCGCCGTTGGTGGGGAGCTATGTTCAGGCAATTGCGGAGCGAACCCGCGACTTGGGCATTAAAAAGATATTTTTTATGTCCAGGGAGGGATGGACGTTTAAGAAATTTTGGGAACTCGCCATGCCAACCGTATTTCCTGATGATTTACCGCAAATTGAATATCTTTATGTCAGCCGGATGGCGCTTGCCGGCCCAGGTTGCGCTTATCAGGGGTTGACGCAGACCAATGCGGATATTGTTTTTTTGGCACCGGGTAACCGTGATTTCAGAGACGTTTGCAAAGTTTTCAATCTTAATCTTCAGCTGCTGGCCCCGTTCTTAGATCGTCACCAACTGAAATATGATGATCCCCTTAGCCCGTTTTATTCTGATGAATTCATCAAATATTATGCCCGATTTATTGATATTTTGGAAGACGCGGAGTTTCAAACTGAGGTCAAGCGACAGACCCGGCCGTCAAACGATGCTTTACAACTTTATTTGGAACAGATCGGTTTTTTTGACTATACGGATGTCGCTTTAGCTGATGTCGGCTGGATGGGAACAATCCAACGTTTTCTGTATGATGCTGTTAAACATCGGGATGATAAGCCCCGTTTTCATGGATTCCTGATGGGCGCCAGTCGCGGGATTCCTTTTGCTACGCGCCCTGGTAATTATGTGGAAGGTCTGCTTTTTGACTATGATCGGTGTGACTTTGCAGGCAGCTTAATGATGTACGCCCAAGACATTTTTGAGGAGGCCTTTCGGGCGCCGCATTCGGGATTGAACGGCTATCAACAGACTGATAGCGGTTTTGAACTCCTGTTTCGCGATAGTGATGATGACACCGGACGTAAGGAACTGAAGCAGAACGAATATTTCGCATCCCTGAAACAGGGCATCTTTGATGCAGCGCCTCGTTTCGGAGCGGCATCGGCTGTCATGGGCTATAAGTCCTGGATGCTGAAACCGTGGTTGAATTACCTGTTGTTCACCAAACTGGCCTTTCCCAAAACAGATGAAGTCGCCACCTTGAAACATCAATCTCATCTGGATGATTTTCATGGCAAAAACAAACCATGGACCCAGGCGTTTAAACCGGAAAAGCAATTATGGAATCAATCACTTAGCGCATTACGATGGAATCCGTTTCTACGATTAAATTATTATATCGGCCATGCCTTTAAAATGCTTAGACGATAAGAAAGAGAGAACAATCGAACACTGAACAAGGAAAATACGTTGAAAAAAGCCAATACCATAAGTTACCGAACAATGAACGCGCACTTTGACCTTACAGGCAGCGAAGTGACGCGTGTAGGGAAATATTACCTGATTTCAAGAATTGCCAAAATCGGAAATTACGGTGGCGGCCCGGGATTAAAATATCTGATTATTGTTTTTATCACTCACTATTTAGGGCGGCCGTTGGGCTGGATGCTGATTTTTTTTGAAGATCGGATTCGGATGTTGCTTCGTAAAAAAAGAGCAAAAGGTTAAGACAGCCCCAAAGTTCCAAATTGCCGGTTTCCAATTTTTAAAAGGTAAAATGGTATTCAGTTCAATCATATTTTTATTTTTTTTCCTACCGCTAACCTTAATCTGTTATTACGGCACCTTAAAAAAGTTAAGAAATTTCACCCTGCTTTTATTCAGTCTTTTATTTTACTGCTGGGGAGAGGGACAATTTGCTTTATTGATGGTATTTTCAATAATAGTCAATTATTTTGGAGTAAGACTGCTTAACAAATCAAATGCTAAACTTATTAAGAATACGGTGCTTGCATCATTATTATTTATCAACCTTGCACCTCTCTTTTATTTCAAATACTTCAATTTTTTTGTTGAGAATATATCAAAACTTGGAATAAATATTTCAATAAATCATATCCACCTTCCTATCGGTATCTCTTTTTTTACCTTTCAGGCAATATCATATATCATTGATGTTTACAGAAAGGAGGTTGCTCCTCAGGAATCAATTATTAATTTAGGGCTATATATTGCTTTGTTTCCACAGCTTATCGCAGGGCCGATTATCCGGTACCATGATATTGCCAGGCAACTATTTTTCAGAACAATAAATATTGATAAGTTTGCCTCGGGAGTTGAACGATTCGTTTATGGCTTGGGAAAGAAGGTTCTCATCGCCAACCCCATGGGAACAATAGCCGACAGCGTATTTTCCCTTCCACCATACCAGTTTTCCACATCAGCGGCATGGATTGGAATTTTATGTTACACCATGCAGATATATTACGATTTTTCAGGATATTCTGATATGGCTATCGGCTTGGGACGGATGTTCGGATTTTCGTTTCTTGAAAATTTTAATTACCCTTACATAGCAAAATCTGCTCGGGAGTTTTGGCGTCGCTGGCACATTTCCCTATCAAATTGGCTGCGGGACTATTTATATTTTCCTTTAGGCGGAAACCGACTTGGAACCTTGAGAACACATTGTAATCTACTCATGGTTTTCCTGTTATGCGGCCTTTGGCATGGGGCGAGCTGGAATTTTGTGCTATGGGGTGCTGTTCATGGATTCTTTCTTGTCATTGAACACGGTAAGTTCGGACAATGGATGGCAGAAAGGCCCAAAGTGGTTCAACATATGTATCTATCAATAATCGTTATAAATACATGGGTTTTGTTTCGGGTCGACTCCTTGCCTGAGGCACTGCATTATTTCAAGACATTGTATGGATTTGAGGGCATGAGCCAAATGTATCCATACATCGCGATCAAACTGGATTATGAATTCTTTTTTACACTGGGTGCAGCAATAATTCTATCTTTCCCCCTATACCCTTATCTTCAAAAATTTGCTTCTTCTGGAATTAAAAGCACTTCAAATAATATCGGTGTCAAAGTTATATTTTCAACGCTGAAAGTATTAACGATCAGTTCAATCCTTGCACTTTCCTGCATGTCGCTCGCATCTGGTTCTTATAATCCTTTTATCTATTTCCGTTTTTAACGATGCTATCTGTAAATAAATATCAACTCACAAATTATTTGATAATAATTATATTTATTTCATTCATATTCTCTTCGCTAATAGTATTTATAGGTACAAAAGATAAAAAACAATCTGCTTTTGAAAAAAGGAATTTAAAAACTTTTTCTTCCATACAGTTTAAATCCCAAAATGTATTTTCCCTTCCACTGCAATTTGAAAAATATTTCAACGATCAATTTGGGTTCCGTGATTTTTATGTTCGCACAAATAGTTTATTTTATGTATATTTTTTACGGAAATCACCAAACTCAGTCGTCACGGTTGGAAATGATGGGTGGCTTTTTTTCAATGGTGATAATGTATTAAGCGATTTTTTGGGCCTGAAAAAATCCACTTCCGGCGAACTGGAAAACTACCGCCGCGTCTTAGAGGACAGGCGAGAATGGCTGGCAGACCATAATATCCTGTATCTTGTCGCCATCGCTCCGAATAAAATAATGGTATACCCAGAAAACCTGCCACGTTCCATACGTCAACGCCAAGGCTCTTTTTTTATAGATCAATTTTTCGACTATATAGACGGATTTTCGATCAGGGATTATATAATTGATCTGAGGCATGTACTTCTTTCAAATAAATCTGTTGATCAAGTGTATTTTCGAACTGACACTCATTGGACTACGTATGGCGGTTATATTGCGTACCGAGAAATAATCAGGCGTATGAAGCAATGGACATATCCTGTTGAACCATTAAACGAAAATGCGTTCACAAGGGATATGGTGCGTCATGCAGGCGATATATCATTTTTATTGCATCTCGGTGATGTTCTTGACGAACAGGTTGCTCTATACTCCCTCAAGCAGTCCTGTGCCGCTGCGGATTACGGTAAATTAACCTCTTTTTTGCATCCCCTCAAACAATATAGAAACAATCCTTTTTATCTCCCGGTGTATAACGGATGCACTCAAAAAAAAGGTAAGATTCTTATAATACATGATTCCTTTGGATTATTCCTGCGGCAATATTTCAACGAGACCTTTAATACGGTAATATATTCAAACTTTGCTGATATAAATCAGTTGGATAATTTTATCATTGAAGTATCTCCTGATGTAGTTATTGATATACGAGCAGCCCGTAATATATTGGGGCTATTACAACATAATCCTGCTCTCGAAGAGAGAATGTTAAGAAAATATTTAAAGTTTTCAAATACTATCTTATTTGACATAAAAAATAATAATGTGGACAAAAATTTCATTGAGGTGCATGATGCCCAACTTTCAAGAAAGAATGATGAAATATTAATTCATTCCACCGGTAACGATCCATTTATTATATATAATTTTGATTTACCCCAAAAAGATGATGTGTTGTTTGTTCATATTATAATGACAAGTCCTATTGACACTGTTTTGCAGTTATTTTTCGCCACTCGGGATAATGAAGCTTTCAATGAAAAAAATATGATCACGAAAAAAGTTAAAAAGGGTTGCAATAAATTTCTTTTCAGACTTCCTTATTTGGAAATACAAGGTAAAGTGCGCTTAGATCCTGGCATGGCTAAGGGGATATTTACCTTGCATTCATTTTCCATACACAAAGAAATAAGGGAATTGAAAACTTTGTAATTGTAACTATACTTGGCACGGTCATAATTGGTGATTTTGAAATATGTCTTACGCCTATGAATTAAGGTATTGATCAATTATAAAATCACCAATTATGGCCTTCGCGAGTATACATAACTTTCCCCACCTGTTGTGCTAGTCCGATGTATGGGCAGGGCTGTTCAGAAAAATACACGCCTCTTGTTGAGATGATGAAACGTGTGTGGTATTAACTCAAAAAACGTACAAAAAAAATTTAGGTTACTATGAAGAAAACCAAACATTTTATGAACTGCATCAAACATATATGGGCATTGCGCCAAAAACACAACGAAATGAAACTTCACCAGTTTTTTTGGAGCTATGCCAAGCGCATGTGTGAGTATCAACAGGAATATTGCGAAATAAAGGAAGACTATTTTATCAGGAGCTACACCAGGCACATAGAGGATCTGCGCCAAAAACACGACGAAGATACAGCCATGGCTCTCTTTGTCGGTGGCAGTTTTGAAGCGGTGGGCTTGCTTGAATATTTTATACTTCTCCAAAACGGTTTGGATCGCGAACATACCGTTATTGATGTAGGTTGCGGTAGTGGAAGATTAGCTTTTCAGCTTAAAGAATACTTAGAAGGTTCATACATTGGCATTGATGTCGTCCCTGAAGTTCTTCAATATACCCAGAAAAGATGTAATCGATCAGATTGGAAATTTTACAAGGCGCCTGGTTTAACAATTCCGGAGCCTGACAACTCAGCAGATTTTATATGCTTTTTTTCGGTTTTTACGCACCTTTTATATGAAGAGACTTTTAAATATCTTGAAGATGCCAGCAGGGTTGTTAAACCAAATGGTAAAATAATATTCTCCTTTTTGGAGTTTTTGCTTCCAGCTCATTGGCATGTTTTTAAGACATACATAGCTGACGCCAGACCGGATAAGGTTTTATTTCAATTTATCAGTCGAGATGCCATTCTGGCATGGGCAGATCATTTAGGATTGTCTGTTGTTGATATATTTGATGGGGATAAACCACATATTAAATTAAATCAGATGGTTCGATGGGATAATGGAAGTGAGATGATAGATAAGGGAAATTTGGGACAGTCAGTGTGTATATTAACCAAGCCATAGCCAATGGCAAAGATATGAGGGTGTGTGTGATCGGGATTTATTTCCCCTCGTCACCATGTATACTCGTGTAGGTCATAATTTGGGATTTTAATTAGTGAAGGTTTCAGGTGTCAGGTTTCAGGATATCGCTGAAACGTCTTGAAACACCCTGAAACCTGACACCTGAAACCATCATCTGAAGCGTTATGATTCTGATTCTGAAAATCACCAATTATGACCTTGCTGAGTATATACATATAGCAATTTGTTAACAAAATGAAAAAACCGATAAAATTTCTGACATTTCTGCAACAAACCGGTTGCAACAATAAGCAATTATTTGCGCTTTCCGCTTTGCTGCTCTGCTTTGGGGCAATATATATTTATTTTAGCTCTCGCATTGTTTTTGAGGTTGAGCTGCACACTGATTCCAAGGGTATCGCCCAGATTTTTTATGCGGGTAAAAGCCAGGGTTACACCGAAAAACGCTCTTTTCGTTTTCAGACCAATCCTAAAAAGACAACCTACCGATTTATCCTTAACGATTTAATGGCGATTAAACGATTATCATTGCATACATTAATTGCAATCAGAAAAATCCGTATTGATCCCCTGGAGAGTGCCGGAAAAATCCGCCTACGATCCGTTCTGATCGAACAAATGGGGTGTGCGCCGTTACGCTTTGAGACTTCGGATGAACTCCGTTTATTAAAGCCGGCCAATGCGATTACAAAAGCGGATATTCAATCTGAAGGAATCCTGATTACCGCATCCGGCGACGACCCCCAACTGGAATTGAAAATTAAGCCATGTCTCAATTACACATTAATTTTTGCTCTTTTACTAAGTTCTTTCTTAACCGCCTTTTTACTTGTATTTTTCTTTGACCGGCCTTCTAACAGCGACGCTTTCAAATATACACCGTATCTGATGATGGCTATTTTTGCGTTTATGTCAGCTACCGCTATAGGGGCATTCAGAGGACCGCTTCATGCGGATGAAGCCATTCAAATGAAAGCCGGTCGTTACTATAAAAATCATTGGCTGCCTCCGGAAATATGTGATCCCGCAATTGCCGATACATACAGCGTATATGGTGCTTCGCGCCTTGAAAAAATGGAGATTGTCTATCTTCTTGCCGGCAAATTTGTGAGAGTGCTTCAATTCGCGGAATTGAATGATTTAGCGAAATTCAGGCTGTTTAATATTTTTCTGTTTTTCATTCTAACGGTGCTGAGTATTCGAAATGCGGATTACCGTGTTTTGACCTTGCCTTTATTGATTTCGCCTCAAATATGGTATGTATTTACCTATTTTAACTCCGAAGCTTTCGCAATGTTTGTTTTGATTTTGGTCAGTTACCAGGTTTTCAGCACCCAAAGCCTGATGAATCGCTTATTGACGGCGCCAGGTGAACACGGAAGGGTTGAATTATATCTTATTATCGGGCAACTTATTGTTTTGGGATTATTATTTTCATTGCTATTGTTGATAAAATCCAATTTTTACATTTTCATCATTTTTTTATTCTTGTGTCTTTTGCTTAAATTGTATCGCAAGGAATTTCCGAATCCTTTAACGGCCCTGAAACGAATTGCGGTAATCATGTTGATTGCCGCCAGCGTATTTGGTTTGCGCTATTCGGTGGAACTAGCGATTAATGGGGCTGACCGCCAACAAAAATATCTGGATTGTGTTGAAAAAATGGCGTTGCCCCTGTATAAGCCCAGCAATGATTTATCAAAGCTGCATCTTTTCATGCGTCTACGGGACCGAGGCGTCTCATTTAATGAGATGTTTGCCGGGCGCAACTGGGGGATTATTTCATTTTGCCGTGCGTTTGGCATCTATTTTTTCAAACCGGCCGCTCCAGATGCGTATTATAAACTTGTTCTGGCAACGTCACTTTTTTTTGGCGCCTTTTTGTTCTTTTCTATCCTGTTTAGCCGCAATATTGATAATATTATTTTATTAATGATAATTTTGGTAAGCAGTTTGCTGCTGATCGGATTATCTTTCCGGCATTCATGGACGGTTGATTTTCAGCCCCATGGCCGTTATCTGTTCCCTGTTTTCAGTATGCTAGGCGTATTAATTTTTCAGTCCGTAAAGGATTTGAATAAGCCGCTTTTTAACTTTTTCGTGATTTTTATGTTTATCGTATCAGCTTACTCCTATATTTTTATCGGTTTTCTGCAGTTATTGGAATTATAACTGAAAGCTGATCTTGAAAATGAGCTTAAACTCAAATAAACAACTGCTTGGCTTTATCGCTTTCTGTGTGGGGCTAGTATTTGTTTACATCTATTTCTTTACGCACATCTATGTGGAAGTAGAGGTTGGCACAGATTCCGATGGTTTTTTTTGGATGTATCACGCGGATGAAAAGCAGCCTTTTCAGGAAAACCGCTCTTTTGTCTTTCGCATCCATAATAATAAAATGCAGTATTCCTTTAACCTGACGACTTTAAAATCGATTAAAACATTAAAATCGGTCCGCAAGCTGCGCATTGATTTACAAAATCAGACGGGACGCTTTTTTCTAAAAAGAATCGTTATCAAGCAGATGGGGTATCAGCCAGTATGCTTTGACACACCTGAGAAATTGAAAAAGCTAAAAGTGATGAACGGTGTTGAAAAGCTTATTTATCAGCCCGATGGCGTGCTTATCATTGCATCCGCTGAAAAACCACAGATGACGCTTTTAGTTCAGCCAAAGCTTGATGCCAAATTTTTCTTTTCAGTACTGTTTTTTACCATTGTAGCGGGATTTGTTCTGGGCATCGGTTTGAACAGTATCCCTCATGCGGCCGAATTCGGTTACGTCCCCTATTTGATGGTTTTTATCGGTGCTTTGATATTCACAGGAAGCACCTTGTGTAAAACCATGCATGCGGATGAATACGTTCATATCCGCGCCGGGCTGTATTATGCGGATCACTGGCTGCCGCCGGAGATACTTGACCCGGCCATAGAACACACTTACAGCGTGTATGGACGTTCTCGCCTGAATAATTATGAAATCGTCTATTTCCTTGCTGGAAAGATTGCGAGGCTGTTTAACTGTCTGAATTTGAATAATCTGTTTAAACTCAGATTATTTAATAATTTATTGTTTTTAGTGTTAATCATCCTTTGCCTACGCAATCGTGACTATCGCATTTTATGTTTACCGGCAATCATTTCACCTCAGATTTGGTATGTGTTCGCCTATTTTAATTCGGACGCTTTTGCAATGTTCGTTACCATTTTGGTCAGCTATCAGGTTGTCAGCGACGGCAGCCGTCTTAATCGAATGTTGGCCGAAAACACTAAACCAAAGACGATGTTTCTTAATATTGCGGTGTTGAGCCCGCTGTTTGCATTATTGCTATTGATCAAAATGAATTATTATTTTTTTGTTATCTTTTTAGTATTATATTTTGTATTGAAACTGTGCCTCAGAAAATTTTCTGATCCGATGCAAGCATTGAAAAAGGTTGCTTTGATCATGCTGGCGGTGGCGGTTGTTTTCGGTGCCCGATATACGACCGACTTATGTATTAACGGTTTTAACAAAGATGAGAAACTGGCTGAACGTCAAAACACATTGGCACAACGGCTTTATAAAGCTGGCACGCCGCTTGAGCAGCAACACCCCTATATGCAGCTTAAAGACAGAGGTGTTACGATCAAAGAGATGTTTACAAAAAGGAATTGGGGCATTATTTCTTTTGGCCGGGCATTTGGTGTTTATTTTTTTGAACCTTGCGCTCCGGATGCGTATCACCGTCTGATTCTGCTACTCGTGATTTTGTTTAGTCTTTACTTGACAATTTCAATTTTGCGCAGTCGTGATGTGGAAAGTGTATGGTTGCTTTTATTTGTGATAGTATGCAGTCTTATAATGGCGGCAGCATCCTTTTGGGCATCTTATACATTGGGATTTCAAGCGCACGGGCGCTATCTTTTTCCAGCATTTGGCATGACGGGTTTTCTGGTCTTGCAAGCATTGAAAGCTTTAAATAAACCCATTTTGAATTTTTTTACAATCGGCATGTTTATTTTGTCAACTTACTCTTTTATTTTTATCGGTTTGTTGCAATTACCGAAAATTTAATTTTTGATTACATATTTCTGAAGTTAATACAATGCACGCGACGGCGGAGTCAAAAATCAGCGGAATCCGTTTAATATGCGGTTTGACCTTATTTCTTGTTGTGCTGTCAGGAATCGGCTTAGGGCGCGTCTGCGCCGGCGAAAGGCCTGATTTAAACGGCGCTTTGCTCAGAAAACCAAATGATAAAAACATTTTTTGGATCGACCGGGGCCAACGCCGTAAAATTATCAATCTTAAAACCTTACTGCGACTTTTCAACACGAACAATATAAAAGAGTACGCGGCTGTTTATCTGATTAAGGAAGGTACACCGGTGACAGGAATTAGCAGTTTACAGCGTTGTGAAGACGGCACTATCTATTTTGTTTCAAATAATGTAAAAAGAGTGGTCGCCGCTCCGGAGGCTTTTCATAGCTATAATTTTAATCTGTCCGGCGTTAAAAACGCCAGTTGTGTGTTTTTAGGTAACCTACCGGATGGCAAACCGTTTAATTAATCCGGAGACTGGAAAATAAATAATGTGCGGAATATGCGGCTTTAACTGGAATGACCGTCAGTTGATCTCGAAAATGAGCAATGCGATGATTCATCGCGGGCCCGATCAGGAGGGTGTTTTTTGCTGTAATGAGGTCTCATTAGGGCACCGTCGGCTCAGTATTATTGATTT
>JAOZRC010000092.1 GCA_029940345.1 Desulfobacterales bacterium | reverse complement strand
TAGCGTCCTCAAGTCCTCTTTCATATAATAGGCAATTGCAAGAGGCCGGTTCAGGGTAAGGAGGCCGAGTCTGTTGAAACTTAAAATAATATAGAATCAAAAAAATCTGAAAACGATGATGTATGGTCAGAATTTATGGAAAATATTGATGAAATTCCGTATTGTAATGTGGATGCCATCATCTGCGGCCTGACAGTTTCCGAAAAGAGATCAATCACTCGCACGATCCGGTCCGAACGGTTTGAGCCAAATAAGAAGTTGCGGCAGCAGCGTCAGCGAAGCGATCAACGCGATAAACATTGCCAGACCGGTGAACAGGCCGAAATAGAGCGTTGGCCGGAAATTGGACAGCATGAGAATTGAAAAACCGATAATAATCGTTATAGAGGTGTAATACATGGCATGGCCGATGCTGCCGTGGCATCGATAGAGTGTCTGATAATAATCGCTATCCGTTCGGATTTCTTCCCGAAACCGATGAATGTAATGGATCGTATTATCAACCGCAATACCGATACTGATCGCCGCGATGGTCACGGTCATCATATCAAGCGGAATATCCAGCCAACCCATGACGCCCAATACGGCGCCGGCTGAAAATAGGTTGGGAAACAGGGCGATCAGGGATAGCTTAAACGATCTGAAAAGAACCAGGAACATTACTGACAGCGCCAGCGCAACAACACCCAGGGTTTTAATTTGAGAATCAAACAGGCTTTGAAGCATATTATTGTACAACACCATAGCGCCGGCCAATCGGACCCGATCCTTTTTCAGATTGAGTTGTTGAACCAAATCATGCTTAATCTGTTTCAACAAGGGATCTCGTTGTAATGATTTCATTGAATCCTTGATACGTACGGTAAAACGCGCCTCATTTTTCTCAAACGAAACGAAAGGCATTAAAATCATATCTTTATAATCATCAGGCAATTTGGTGTAGAGAACCGCCAATTCAAAGCTATCCAAAGATTTACCATCGTTAAGCTTGCGGGCGATTTTGAGCAGCGTTCCCAAAGAAAGTACCTTGCCGGTTTCAGGCAACCCGTCGAGATAGTCGTGAACGGCTTCGACCACCTTCATCCGGTCATCCATGAACCAGTATTTATTTTCATCCTCCTCTTCCATCTCGGCATCAAGTTCAGCGTAAAATGCTTCATCTTCCTCATCTTCTTCATAAATTTCATTTTTTTCCGGTTCCGATTCTTCTTCAAAGCTATCGAATTGAACAATTACATCCAGCGGGGTGGTGCCGCCCAATTTAAGATCAATAACTTTCATCCCCTGATAGATTTCGGTTGATTCCTTAAAGTAGTCGATAAAGCTGTTTTCCGCTCTTAAACGGGTGATGCCTGCAATAATCAAGATAGAGCATATAATCGTTGCGATGATGATCGCAAGGCCGTGCGATTGGGTGAACCGCGCTAATAAATCAGTAAACGAAAAATTAGAAGATTTTACTTGGGAAAGTTTCTCGCCCTTTTTTAAAAGCATCACACCGGCCGGAAACAATACGAACGTCAGAGCCAGCGATAAAAGGATACCGGCGCTCATCATCCATCCGAAATGGATAACCGGCTTGATATCACAGAACATGAGGGAGCTAAACCCGGCAATTGTGGTCAACACCGCATAAAGACAGGGGATAAATTTGGAGTGGATTGTTTTTTTAACTAAAGTGCGCAGGTCGGCTTGCGGAAGGGTGCTTTGAAATTCACGAAAGCGTACGACCAGGTGAACCACAATCGCCAGTGTGATAATGAGTTGTAACGATATAAAATTAGAGGAAATAACGGTGACATCCCACTCAAAAGCGCTCAACACCCCAATCATGGCAATCACCGATAGAAAACAGCATAGCATCGGCAGGACAATCCATCGAATACGCCTGAAAATGAACCCCAGCATAACCACCAAGAGAATAAAAACACCCGCTCCGAAAATCTTAAGATCATTCTTAATAAAGGTGATCATATCATCTCTGATCATGCTGATGCCGCCAAGAAACATATCCGCCTGAGAGCGGTTTTGCGCAATAATCGTTCTTATCGCTTTTATGTTGCGATGTTGGATAGCGTTCATGCGCACTGTCTGTGTACGCATTTTTTTTACAACCGCCTTTAATTGAGCGGCGTCCGTTGGCGATAACGAACCCAGCGCCTTTTTATCCAGATATTTATTACGCTCTGCCAGCAATTTGGCGTAAACCGGGTCTGTTTTTAAATTTACAATCAGCGCTGTTGTGCCCATATCGCGGCTAACCAGCAGATCCCTGTAAAAATGGCTGTCGCGCAATTCAATCCGTGCCAGTTTTTTGTCAATGGTCGGTGATTCTAAATTCGGGATATTGCCGGATATATCTTTATAAGACACCGGCGGGCTTTCTAAAAGAGAGACATCCAGTATCGTCATAACTGACTCGACCGGGTCAAGTTTTTTTAAGTCATCGCGCATACGGGCGATGGTTTTGAGATTTTGGGCGTCAAGCAGGTCTCCCTTTTTGGGAGCATAAGAGATCAGTAAAAAATCATAAACACCATACCGGTCAGTGATTTCCCGGGCGTAGCGTAAATCTTTATCGTTTTCCAGCAACAGGGTGTCGGCGGAAGCATCTATATTGAAATCCTTAGCTTGGTAACCCAGTAAGGCAATAACGATCATAAGACCTAAGATGACCATAACAGGACGGTCGAGAACAAATGTATCGTACCAACGGACCAGTTTATCTTTAATTTTTATCATAGCATTAATTAATTTACGATTTCAATAAGTTATACTATTTTAATTGTATTCTTCAAACGTTGTATTGTCGAGTTTCCTATATATGCAAAGAAATGGATGGTCAAGAATATTCAGAACATAAATCAAACCGCTAACGCCACGCTCAAAGCATCTATTCCCAGGCAATCTTTTTGGCTTTTAAGAATGCCTGTGTTCTTTTATGTCCCAGACGCGCGGCAGATTTTAAATCAATGATCGCAAGTTTAGGCAGATCTGCTTTTTGATAAGTGATGGCGCGATTATAATAAGCAAGGGTCAAATCAGAATCTAAATAAATAGCGCTGGCAAAAGCGTCGATTGCGCCCTTATAATTTTCTTCCGCATACATTTTCTGGCCTTTTTTGAGCCAATCCGAAGCCGTTAATATTTGGGTCGGAGCATTTGTTACGGTTGAAGGCACCTTTGTTTCGGTTTTTTTAGGAGTAAGGGCGATTTGGGGTTCTGAGAGTGTTGAGGGCTCTGAGAGCCATTTTAAAGCAAATGCGGCGGCAACGGCTAAAAGGAGGGTAATTGCCAGAAGAACACCGCCCGAAAGCGGCTGCGGTATAATCCAAGCAATTGCAATGGGGAGTAAAACCAGTGCGGGTGCAATTAGAATTGCGCTTAATCCGGGGTCTGCCGCTGCCAAACGAGATATAATTTTAAAAAACAGGCCAGATGACGTCGGATCACTCGCGGGCGCTGCTTTAAAAATCAGGATCAGCCCCAAATAGATTAAAAGAAAGCCGCCCAAGCGGATACTCCACATGAGCCATGAAGGCGCGGCTTTGGGCATCGGAAGCATATCCCCGGCGTTATGACGTCCCAGTCGAAGCAATTCGATACGTTTTCCCGTACTGGTAACATAGGGCTTCAAAGTGTTGCTTTCCTGCTTGGCTATAATACTGACTTCATTCAAACGAACACCATACAAAGTCACGCGCATATCACCTATCTTGGGTTTATGCGGATTATTGCCAACAAATAAACCATCTTTATATAATTGAACCTGGCTTTTAAGGCGTGCATGCAGATGTTTTTTGCTGTTGATGCTTATCTGTTGGTAATTATCAAGTTGATCGGAAAGGCCGGCTGAAAGCTTGAACCCGCCCACACTGATTTCCGAAGCGCGAATAATATTAGATTTGAACCGCATTTTACGCGGATTAGCATGCGTAGTTTGCTTTTTAAATGCCGATGAATCAATTATTTTGGACGACCACACTTTCGTATAGGTCGGAACTGACATCGTTACCACACCGCCATCAATCGTTTTCTTGGCCTGATTTTCATATCGCTCCTGCCATTGATATATTTCAACCTGGCGTTTCAGCGCGATCGCTTTCAAAGGCGGTGTAAAATGCGGATCTGCAAGCGGTTTGCTGATATGAGTGATCCCATTAATATACACCAGTTTACCATCGTTGGCCGGGTTCGCCTGTCCAGGCGTCAGGGGAACCACCGGGCCGCCGCTTTGAGCAATCGCCTGCCAGTGCCTGGCATTGGTATTTTCGTTCAAATATAAAAGGGCCTGGGCGGTCAACAAAAGAAGAATGCCGGTGATTAGCACACCTGATTTAAGCGAACCGGGTTTATTCGGATGTTTGGGAATCGAATTTTTTTTCATTTTCTCCTCATTAATTCTACTTTGGTAAGCTAATATGTAAGGTGGGCATCGCCGGAAACGGATCTTGAATACAGCGCCAACCTTTATCGGCGATGCCTGCCATTTCACACAAAAACGGTGGGCAAAAATAATTGTTAAAAAAATGGCCGGAGCTGCACATTGGTATCAGCAATAAACAAGGTCAGCGGAAAAACGTTTCCCACCCTACATTTGATAGCAAGCGCACAGGTGGCTATTTTTAAGTTACCAAAGTAGAATTAAGATCACTGATTTAAAAAATTGAGCAGAAATTGCCAAGTATTTGGGTTCATATTCAAGTCGCGTAATCAAATATCGAACGTTCAATGAATAATCAAAGACTATTCTATTTTTGCATATTTTCCTATTTCAACGTTCGATTATTCTTCATTCGATGTTGGATGTTCAATGTTCGATGTTGAACGTTCGGTTTCAAAGGTTATCACCCTTTGACATCACATGCTAAAAGAGCGGTGTCCAATGTATTCAGCACTTCAGCGCCGTTTTCACGAACAACCACCTGATTTTCGATACGCACACCGCCCCAACCGGGAAGGTAGATTCCGGGCTCTACGGTCACGATCATGCCTGTGCCAAGCGGTTTATCATAAAGACGACTTAAACGCGGACCTTCATGCACGGCCAAACCGGTGCCGTGCCCGAGTCCGTGGCCGAATTTATCTTTAAAGCCGTTGCTGTCAATGTGACTGCGGGCGACTTCATCAACCGCCTTGCCGGTGACGCCCGATCGGATCGCATCAATCGCGAAACGCTGGGCGTCACGCACCGTTGTATACACTTTTGTAAATAAGTCGTCCGGTGTTCCCAAAACAATTGTTCGTGTCGTATCGGAACAGTACCCGTTTAAACGCGCACCCCAGTCAAAAAGAACAGGTTCGTTGACCTGCAAACGTCGATCCGTGGGAATGGCATGGGGAAGCGCACTATTAGGACCGGATGCACAAATTGTGGCGAACGAAACACAATCGGCACCCGCTTCGTGCATCGCTTTGTCCATTTCCCAGGCCGTTTCTTTTTCAGTCATTCCTGGTTTCAGCGTTTTGAATACCTTCGCAAACACCGTTTCAGCGATGGCCAATGCCTTGCGGGTGGCCTCGATTTCATCTTCATCCTTGGTGATGCGCAGGTGTTCAACCATGGCTTCCGAAGGGATCAGTTCGACTTCCGGCCCATCGGACTTGAGTATTTGTTCTGTTTTTTGATGTACCAGATACGATAAACGTGCACTTTCAAATCCCAGGCGTTTGGTGTGCATTGTGGTTAAAATGTCCGGCAACGTCTTTTCCAGCCCCTTTTCATATTTGACAATTTCAAATTCTTGCTTTTCCACCTCGTTGCGGGCTTGTAATTCAAATCTTGAATCGGTTGCTAACACAGCGTTTGACGCGCTAATCAATAACGCACCGGCCGATTCGTCAAAAGAGTGGTCTTCACCGGTAAAACCGCTTAAATAGCGTCGATTTTCCTCAATCAGAACCAAGAACGTGTCGAACTCTTCCTGGGTAAGTAATTTTCGGAACTGTGTTAACCGATTGATATATAAGTTGCGCAAATTTGTTTTCCTTTGGTAAACTATACCTTAATATAACGAGAGTGAACAACCCTATATGGGGCAGATATCCCGGCGGAATGCATCTTATGACTTATGCGGGCCAAATTCCGGCGGAAAGCCACTTTGCCGATCTTTGGATTTGATTTGCGGCAATGTAAAGCCAGGCTGTGATATGTTTACCGGGATCGGTCATTACCGGTACCAAAACGCGCTGATAATGACTGGGGCCTCCCGGTTTGAAGCGTTCCAAAGTATCAATGGCCGGCAGCCTGATTGCTGGATCGTCAAATATCAGAATTTCACCCTGAACCCAATTCCAACCTCCTGATTTATCTGTATGTAAATCGGTGTTTATGGATGGCGTCCTGTCAGAATAACGATTTTGCAGCGCGACATCTGCAAGCGGGTCATCAGAACCGCTTGCCAGGATACTTCCCGGCGGAATCAGAAGCATTGGAATACCGCTTGTCAGTTGATATAAGCGTCCTGATACGACACTGCTTTCAACGTTTAGGACGCCCTGGCAAAATTTTTCATAATTCTGATAGCCGCGTTTTAATGTACCATAAACGAAGAGCTTTAAAAGGCCGGAAGAATCCTGGGAAAAAGAATTCTCGGTTTTATTGTGCCATTGTTTTTGATGCATTTCTGACCTTATCAGAAACCATACACGCTTTTCAATTGCGCCGGTCTGGGAAGGGTGTTATAGAGTTCGCCACGAGGGCCGCGCCATTGACTGCCTTGACGGGTTAAAATCACAGGTGTGATACTACCGTTGCTATTGGTCACATTCACCACCGTTTGGTTGGCTTGTTGGCTCAACGTGTTAATCTGGCGCTGTTGTGAATTGATCTGCGCTTGTTGATTGCCGGCCACGCCACCAATCAATCCGCCGACGATTGCGCCGGCAACGGCGCCTTCGGCGCGGGAAAAACCGCTGATGTTATTGCCGGCAATTGCGCCGACGCCTGCTCCTACGCCCGCACCGACCGCTGTTCCCACGGCTGTCTCAGTAGCGGGTCGCTGGTGTGCCGAACAAGCTGTCATCACGGTTATGATGACCATAACTGCCAGTTGGATGACAATTGATTGTTTCATTTTACTGTTATCCTTTCTATTATTTTTCATTTTCAGAAGAGGAGTGCAAACTTCAGTTTGCCTTGTTAGCAATGCAAGCTGAAGCTTGCACTCCGAATGGGGAAGTTATTTCGTCCCCGATCTTTGGAATGTTTCCTCTTGGCCGAGCCATTTAAAGAATCGTTCTTGGCAAAATAGACTGAACCGTAATATTATATGCAATCATGCAATTACTGTGCCATCAAAAATATGAAGTGAACAATCGTATATTCAGATAATACCATCATTTCCAGCGCAACTCCTCTTCTTCCAAGACACCATCCCCATTTTTATCAAGCGTTCGAAACAGGTTGTTAACAATTTCGCGCTTGCCTTGGGGGTGTGAAAATTCCAGGATTGTCACAAAATTGTCGTGGTTGGTATCCAGTTGATCAAACATTTCACTGGCACCCTCTTGTGTTTCCATAATCAACCACTCCTTTTTGGAAATTTGGCCGTCCCCATTTTTGTCTAAATAATAAAACGACACTTTAAAAAAATGCGTGGTAAACTCGTCCACACTGATTTTTTTATCCTGATTCACATCAATTGTTTCGAATAATGATTGGTTCTTTTTGGGAGATTTCGCCTGAACGGCGCATTCATAAAGCCCTGTCCATAAAACAAGCGTCATAAAACTGATCAAAAGGGTAAATAGTTTCATCACATCCTCCTCTGGTAAAGTAATTATAAGTAAACAGGTTATTTCAAATTAAAAAATTTTTCTTGTATTTGGTGTAATGGGTATTGTAAACTTGGAATAAGAAATCGAGCAAAGCGCTTCTTTTATCCAATTGATAGCACAAAACGTCCCAAATTAAAAGCGTATGTTAAGCGACTTTATAAAAAGATTTAAGGTAAGGCGTCGCAATACACTGTTGTCCGTATAACGGGCATAACAAACAATTCATCAGATATAAGCGTTATGTTACCAGGAAGCGTATATTTCAAATTACCGCCTGAAAAGGAGATGCAAGGCGGCGTTACACCGATCATCAGTGATCAGGTCGATGAAGACGACACGCCTGATGACGATGATATCCTCTGCCGTCAATGTTTACAGCCGGTTACCCATGTTAGGGAACGAATCCGCCGGCAGGGCGCACGTGTTCATACCTTTGCCAATCCACACGGCCTTGTTTTTGAAATTGGTTGTTTTAAAAATGCCGATGGTTGCGGATATACTGGAATTGCCACGGACGAATTCACCTGGTTCAGAGGATACCATTGGCGTATGGCCGTATGCCGCACCTGTTTGGTGCATCTTGGTTGGCTTTTTCTTTCCGGCGGCGGAGATCGGTTCAACGGCTTGATTATAGAGCGATTGTTGTAACCTTGCCGATGAATCAGCGGGAGTGAACATGAAAGACGCCTGATTATGATATAATTCTAAATTAAAGAAGGAGAAAACAGCATGTTAAATAAGGAAAACACCGCGTTGCTTGTAATTGACATCCAGGGTAATTTAGCCAAGGCAATGGATAATCGGGAGATGCTTTACAAAAATACGCGCATTATGATTCAAAGTGCTCTGATCCTGGGATTGCCGATTATAGTAACCGAGCAGTTACCGGATAAATTAGGGCCGACCATTCCGGAAATCGCCGAACTTTTGCCTGACGTCAAACCGGTGGTCAAATCAGCATTCAGTTGCTGCGGCGAACCTGCTTTCATGACCCAACTCAATGCGTTGACCCAAAGCCAGCTTTTGATAACAGGCATCGAAGCCCATATCTGTATCTATCAAACCACAGCTGAATTAATTCTAAATGGCTATGAAGTCAACGTTGTGACGGATTGCGTCGGTTCCAGGATAAACACCAACAAAACGGTGGGCATTGATAAAATGAAAGACGCCGGTGCCAAATTGACCGCTTCCGAGATTGCCATATTCGAGATAATGAAAGTGGCCCAGGGGGATGCGTTCAGACAAATTGTGCGTTTGTTAAAATAGGCGGCGGTTTTATATACTCGTGAAGGCCATAATTGGTGATTTTATAATTGATCAATGCCTTAATTCATAGGTGTAAGACATATTTCAAAATCACCAATTATGACCGTGCCAAGTATAGTCTGTTTGAAAAGTTTTTAATTTGCTGAAAAAGCGTCAGAACGGTTCTGATCCATGTCATGCTATCCTACACTTTTTTGTGATGGAAACCGGGTGTCAGAGTGCGCCAGCCAAATTCCTGACACCTGAAAGTTGAATGCAAAAAAGTATAAACTGCCACATGAAGGATGACCTTAATTCGGTAGATTCATATCTGGAAAACACCCTTTAAGGCCCAATACGCTTTTGAGAATAAATCACTAACTTATCACCAGGATGAATCGGCTTATTCAAATCCAGACGATTCCAAATAAAAAGCACCGGCAGAGGTACATTAAAACGCTTGGCGATGGCGGCTAAATTATCACCTGGCCGCACGACATAGATATGCTCCCGGGCTTTTTGGCGCGATTGCGCCAAAAGTGGCTTCAAACGTTCAAAAAAACCTTGGGCTGTGCCTTTGGGAATCAGAAGCCGATGGTTGCCTTTGACAAGATCGTACCCCCGAATGGCGGGATTCAAATCCTTGATCACTTTAAATTGAGTGTCAGCCGCCTCCGCGATGACGCTGATAGACGTTTTTTGGTCGCATTTAATTTCAACCCGATCAAAGGTCAAGGGTGGATAATAGTCTGATTTTTTCAAATAAAAACGATATCTTTGAGGATCGGATAAGATTAATTTGGCGGCCAGAATTTTAAATAGGTAATGTTGAGTTTCCAGTGGCAGGTATAGCTGGTAATAATTATCCGTTTTTTGGGTTAAAATGGCGGTGTGCAAGCCCTGTTCGCCCATATTAAAAGCGGCGGCGGCCAGGGCCCAGGAACCGAACTGGGCGTGCAGCGCTTTCAAATATTGCACCGCCGCACGAGTGGAAGCGAAAATACTGCGGCGTTCATCCAAATCACTGTTAACAGTCAGGCCGTATTTACGCCCCGTGGCAGGCATAAACTGCCAAAAGCCCATGGCACCTTTGACCGAACCGGCATGGGGCCGCAACGCGCTTTCAATCACGGTGATATATTTAAGATCATCCGGCATCCGGTTTTCTTTGAGCGCGCGTGTGATAATGGGCATGTACCGGTTCGCGCGTTTTAGCCACAAAATCACTTGGGGACGGTCCCAGAGCGCCAGCAAAAGGGCTTTTTCCAGGCGCTCGCGTACATCGCCAATATCCATGGGAATCGTTTCGCCGCAGAAAGCGGGTGGCTCACTAAACCGTAGGGCTGAAACCAGGGAAGGCAACCGTACACTGCGAAGCGGCGCTTGGCACCATCCTGAAGCATTGGTCAACAAGGCGATGCCAAGAAATATGATTATGAATTTGATTCGTAACATGATCCTCTATCTATTTGATTGTCAAATATCCCAAATAGCACAAATAAGATACCAATAAAATTGCACCATTACTACGTGAAATCACATGCCCACTGGCCATCATCAGCCAGGGCATGGCGCTGATAACCATCATCACCAGGTAATCGATTAACAAGCCGCTTTCGATGAATCCGCCAGGTATCGTAATGGGCTTAATCATGGACACCACGCCCAGAACGCATAGGATATTAAACACATTGCTGCCGATGAGATTGCCGAGACTGATGTCTGTCTCTTTTCGTAAAGCGGCGACAACGGAGGTGGCCAATTCCGGTACGGACGTGCCAAAAGCGACTACCGTCAATCCGATCACTTTGTCACTCACACCAAAACGCTGCATCATATTGACGGCGGCGTAAATAAGCGATTTAGCGCCTACCACCACCCCGACGATTCCGATAATAATCAACAGTGCCTGTTTCATCCGGGAGTTAATATATTCAAGGTCATTAGGAACATAATCGGAAGGCGCACAATTTTCTAAATAACCGGATACTTCCTTGCGAGCGATACGATAATTAAACAGCGTGTATAAAATGACGCCGCCGAATAAACTCACCCCTTCCAACCGCCCGATGTGGGAGTTATAAGAGATAATCAGCAGGTACAGTGAAATTCCCAGCATGATCGGCATATCCCTTTTAATGGTCGCCTTTTGACAAGCGATGGGCAGGATAATTGCCGTCACGCCCAGAACCAGGGCGATATTGCATATATTGCTGCCGATCACATTGCCCACGGCAATCATGCTCTGGTTTTGGACGGCGGAGACAATACTGACCACCAGTTCCGGCGCCGAAGTGCCAAACGCCACCACGGTCAAGCCAATCACAAGTGGTGTGAGTCCGAAAGAACGCGCCATGCTGGCAGCGCCTTTTACAAGCCAATTTGCACCATAGTACAGCAATAACAAGCCGATAATAAATAGAAACAGGTTTAATAGCATTCCGGTTATTCCGTTTTGGCGATATGACCGAGACCTTTTGGCAGGCAGACCTGATCAGGAATCATATTCCAATAATTTATAGTAATAGGCCGCATCAAGGGCTTTGAGTTCTTCAAACAATTTTTTGCGTGCGCCCGTGTTAAAGAAACGGTGATTTTCCAATTTCCCGATAAGTTCAGCACGTCTTAAACGGCGGTTTTGCCGTAGAATAATGGCTTGTTCAATAGAATGATTGTCGGTTAACGGCTTGATCTCCGCAAAAAAACGTCTCAAATCGTTTTCAGCCTGAATACGTTTGATTTTTTCGTTTTCAATAAGGTGAAGCGCTTTTTCCACACGTTTGTATAATTCTCGGTGTTGCGTCATTAAGCGCTGATAATCTTGAGAGCCAAATATTTTGGGGGAATGGGGTTCTGATGGGTCAGCGTCACTTTTTACGCCCCTGTCCATCGAGATGGCAGTGTGGGTCGGTGGAGCGGATAGTCGCTTCGCTGCACCAATACGCTCGGCGATTTTTTGAAACAGAACCAGCCCCTTAGGTTTTAATCTTGTGCTGCCGCCCGCATCTTGATAAATAAGTGGCTTAAACAGGTGCGGTTTTTTTTGCAGGCACATTTTGATGAAACCGATCTTCAGTCCGGTGGCGTCCGCAATGTTTTTTAAAGAGTATGAAGACATGTTAATCAAGCTTTAAATAATAATAGCATCAGCGTCTGACCACTGCCTATACTCGGAAAGGTCATAATTGGTGATTTTAAATGTGCCTTATTTAAAACTATA
>JAOZRC010000694.1 GCA_029940345.1 Desulfobacterales bacterium | reverse complement strand
CCTTCGGTTCAGCACTCCTTTAAAGTGTTAAGCGGAAAATGAAGGATGCCCAAATATTATCAATAAGTTATGATAACTTAGAACTGACGAGTTGAAATTAAAAGGGAAAACGTTAAACGTTTTCCCTTTTTTTTGTTATCAATCCGGGCTACCAACATAAGCTAGGACACTTCCGCTGAATCCTACCTCTTGATAGCATAAAGGGGGTACGAACTTCCAATTTGTAGTACTAGGCTCCCCTCGTAACGGATAATCTGAGGCTTTGCCTCCTGCGCAAGACTCTGCAGCAGGCAGAGCCTGTCACTGTGCGTTACGAGGCAGAGCCTTGATTTGAATGTGTCCCACCTTATGCTGATAGCCTCAATCCGGACATCCTGCATTCGCTAGTTTATCCTTTGTCCCGTGAGGAATAAGGACTAAGGCATCCTTCTTAAACGGTCAGATATAGTTAACCATCTTTAAAATCTGACGTAGGTTGATTTCACTAATAATATGATTAATTTTAAATTTTAAACTGGCTGGTATACAATTCAAAAGAATAAACGTTTGCTCAACGGTTTACCATCCATAACTGTATTATCGCTTAAATATGAAAAGAAAGGACAAATGTATGCACATTATTAACCGATTTAAATTCACCTTAAGCTCAAAAACACTCTTTATAATTTTTACTGCGATGACGCTGTCAGTCACCGGGTTGTTCAGCTATCCGGCATCCGACTCACAGACTGCTTGGGCTTTGTCTCGCATGATTCCTGAAAATTTCAGTGCGTTAGCAAAAAAATTATCGCCTGCAGTTGTCAATATCCGCACCGAAAAAGATAGTAAAACAGATTCACGTGTGTTTCGTTATTTTCATCAAAATCCTTTCGGAGAAGATGATCCTTTTAGTGAATTCCATGAAAAATTTTTTGGTGGACGACCCAACCGCGAATTTAAGCAACGTAGTCTTGGTTCAGGATTTATCATTGATAAAGAGGGGTATATTGTTACGAATAATCATGTCGTGGAAGGTGCCGATAAAATTAAAGTTATTCTTACCAATTCCAAAGAATATGACGCCAAAATTATTGGCCGTGATCCCAACACGGATATTGCGTTAATTAAAGTTAAAGCGGATACAGCGCTGCCGGTCGTTGAACTGGGTGATTCAGACAAATTACAGATCGGAGAATGGGTCATTGCCATCGGAAGCCCCTTTGGCTTGGACCACACCGTCACCGCAGGTATCATTAGCGCTAAAGAACGCGTCATCGGATCCGGGCCTTATGATGATTTTTTGCAAACAGATGCATCTATTAATCCGGGTAACAGTGGCGGACCGCTGATTGATATGAATGCCAAGGTGATCGGTATCAATACCGCTATTATTGCCGGCGGTGGCGGTGGCATCGGCTTTGCAATTCCCGTGAATTTGGCGCGAGGGATTATTGAGCAATTGCGCACCAAGGGGGAAGTGTCACGCGGTTGGCTTGGTGTTGCCATCCAGGATATCAGTAAGGAAATGGGCGAGTATTACGGACTTAAAGACCGCAAGGGTGCGTTGGTGGCGGAAGTTTTTGATGGTAATCCTGCCGCTAAGGCCGGGATTCTACCACAGGACCTTATTTTGGAAGTCGATGGTCAAAAAATTGAATCCAGCCGTGATCTGACGCGTGTTATCGCCGAAAGCGGCGTCGGCAATTCAGTCGAAATCATGGTGCTTCGCAATGGTAAGCAGGAAACCTTTAAGGTCGAATTGGCTCAACGCAAAAAAGCGAAAGACGCACCGGAAAATGTAAGAGAAGAACGTAAAGACCATGAAAACGAACTGGGAATCCGAGTGACTCGCGTTACATCGGAAATAGCCCGACGTTTCAATATGAAAGAAAACGTTGGTGTTGTTGTGACGCATGTGGAACCTGACAGCAAAGCCGACAATGCGGATATTATGCGTGGTGACCTGATTAGAGAAATCAATCATCAACCGATCAAAAACGTCAGTGATTTTCTGAAAGTACTGCGCGGTATTAAAAAAGGTGAAGAAGTGTTTCTTTTTGTTTCACGATTAAATAAAGGCGCTGTGGTGATCAAACTAATTAAGTGACATTACGAATAGCGCCTTTGGGCGAACTGTAACTTTTCTACTTGCCAAGAGCTGTTAACTTCGGCAAGCGATTGCTTACAGTTCGCGGCTCCCCCCTCCACACAAGACGGGACACTTATGTAGCGCGGGAAGCCGTCCCGCGTCGTTATTTGCCACACCACGATGAAAAAGCGGAACAGCTTTCCGCTTTACATCTATCCCGCCTTATGTTGGAAGCCTAGTTCGGTATAGGAACCTGGGTACTGATGCTGTCATTTTTTTCTAAACACGATTACGTTTTCCACATATTCTCTCTGTTCCCAATCTCTTTTCAGCAATTAAATAAAAGGTCGAACATGTTTCAATTAACGGTTTTTAAATCAAAGCGTTTAAATGCAAACCGTTCTTTGGCCTGGCAGAGGTCTGCTGATCTGATTAAATTTCTGCTGTTGATGATAGCGTTGGTCTGGTTCGTCAGCCGTGGTTCTGTTCAATCGGACTATAACTGGCAGTGGGGACGGGTTGTTCAATATCTTTTTGTGTTTGAAGATGGCCAGTTGTATAGTGGCCCTCTGATAAAGGGAATGATACTGACGTTGAGGATTTGTGCCGTGAGTATGATAATGGCGTTTATCTTCGGACTGCTTACTGCCGTGATGCGGTTGTCTCAAAGTAACCTTGCCCGCTTTTTAGCGCGTGGCTATCTGGAACTGATCCGTAACACCCCGCTATTGGTGCAGATATTTTTAATTTATTTTGTTTTGGGCCCGATTCTGTACATTGACCGATTTTGGGCGGCTGTACTGGCGCTCAGTCTTTTTGAAGGTGCCTATATCTCAGAGATAATGCGCGCCGGCATTGTTGCAGTTCACCGGGATCAGTGGGAAGCGGCTTACAGTTTGGGATTGAATCTTTACCAAACCTATCGACGCATTATTATTCCCCAGGCACTGCGACATATTTTACCACCCCTGGTCAGTCAGAGCGTATCTTTAATTAAGGATTCCGCATTAGTCAGTACGATTGCCATTTATGAGTTAACAATGCAAGGCCAAGTGATTATTTCAAAAACATTTCTTACGTTTGAGGTGTGGTTTACAATTGCGGCGCTTTACCTGGTGATTACGTTAACATTAACGACACTGGCCGGCGTGCTTGAAAACCATCTTAAAATCGGCCATTGATTATCG